>JBBRJE010000133.1:0-7844 GCA_038219845.1 Bacteroidia bacterium | reverse complement strand
TATAATTTCCTAATTGCCAGTAAAGCAAAAGCATTTGACTATTCGCAGCAAAAACTGTTTTTAACTGGGCCTCAGAAATTTTTGTTTTTATTTCCGAGAGTAACTGAAGGTATGTCTTATATCGCATATATTTTACTATTTTAAAATAACGGCTATCCCGATAGCTATCTGAATTATTCGGATGCTTAAAAATTATAACCCTGGAATTAAAAACTCATTTGTTTAAAGCATGTAAAAATATCAATTTGATTTCTATTTTGAAATAACATAAATCAATATTCACTTTTAGTCCCTATTTCCCCTAAACTTTTAGGAATATATTTTTTTTGGTAATCTTATTCTAATCCTTAACTTTGTAATTCAAAGTACTATTTAAATATGTTCAACCACGCTCGCTTGATTATTCCGGAACTAAAGAAAATCGGCTTCAAAACCGCGGGAATCGGTAATACGTTAATAGTATGTGAAAAATTAATTAAATTTACACGTTTTTTTAATAAATGGAAATCAAAGCCGGACAATTATTAAGTCAAATCAACTCGCCCGACGACCTGAAGAAGTTCAAGGAAGAGGATTTGGTGAAGATCAGCCAGGAGCTGCGTCAGTATATCATTGATGTGGTATCTGTTTATGGTGGTCATTTTGGCGCCAGCCTGGGCGTGGTGGAGCTTACAGTGGCTTTGCATTATGTATTTAATACACCATACGATCAATTGGTATGGGATGTGGGCCACCAGGCTTATGGACATAAAATATTAACTGGCCGCCGGGAAGATTTTTATACTAACCGAGTTTACAAAGGCATGAGCGGCTTCCCCAAACGAAGCGAAAGCAAATACGATGCCTTTGGCGTTGGGCATAGCAGCACTTCCATCTCCGCAGCCCTGGGCATGGCGGTGGCAAGCCATTATAAAGGCGAAAAGGACCGCCAGCATATCGCAGTGATAGGAGATGGCGCGATGACAGCGGGACTTGCCTTTGAAGCATTAAATCATGCAGGCATTGAGAAATCTAATTTACTAGTGATTCTCAATGATAACTGCATGAGCATCGACCCCAACGTAGGTGCCTTGAAAGAGTACCTTACTGATATCACCACCTCCCCCACCTACAATAAGGTGAAGGACGATGTATGGAAGATGCTGGGATTATTGAAGAATTTAGGTGGTAAAACTGCCCAGGATATCGCATCTAAAATCCAGGCCTCTTTAAAATCAACCCTTATAAAGCAAAGCAATTTATTTGAAGCTTTGCGATTCCGTTATTTTGGTCCCATTGATGGTCACGATGTATCGCATCTGGTGGCCGTTTTAAAAGACTTAAAAAATATTCCGGGCCCCAAGCTTTTGCATATCAATACCATCAAAGGTAAAGGCTATGCCCTGGCCGAGAAAGACCAAACCAAATGGCATTCACCCGGCTTATTCGATAAAGTGACCGGTGAGATTTATAAGAAAACTTACGATACGCCCCAGGCCCCGAAATACCAGGATGTATTTGGGCATACGATGGTGGAGCTTGCTGAGATGAATGATAAAATCATAGGGATCACTCCGGCCATGCCCAGCGGCTCATCATTAAATATTATGATGAAAGCCATGCCCAACCGCGCTTTCGACGTGGGCATCGCGGAACAGCATGCGGTTACCTTTTCTGCCGGACTGGCTACGCAAGGCTTAATTCCTTTCTGTAATATCTACTCCTCTTTCATGCAGCGAGCCTACGACCAGGTGGTGCATGATGTGGCGATACAAAACTTAAAAGTGATTTTTTGTTTGGATAGGGCAGGCGTTGCCGGCGCCGACGGGCCTACCCATCATGGCGCCTATGATATTGCTTATATGCGCTGCATCCCCAATATGATTGTGAGCGCACCCATGAATGAAGAAGAGCTGCGTAACCTGATGTATACTTCCCAGCATGAAAGTAATACCCATCCGTTTGTTATCCGTTATCCGCGCGGGAATGGGGTGATGCCCAATTGGAAATCGCCACTGCAATTATTGGAAATCGGGAAAGGGAGAAAAATAAAAGAAGGAAAAGATATCGCCATTTTAAGCCTCGGTCATATAGGTAACGAGGCGGTAACAGCCATCCATGAATTGGAAAAAGAAGGCATCAGCGCCGGGCATTATGATATGCGTTTCGCCAAGCCCTTGGATGAGAAATTATTACATGAAATATTTACCAGGCACAATAAAATTATAACGCTTGAAGACGGCTGCATTGAAGGAGGATTTGGCACCGCCATCCTCGAATTTATGGCTGATAATAAATACACGGCCGAAATCGTAAGATTGGGAATACCAGATAAGATCATAGAACATGGAGAGCAGCCCCAACTTTGGAGCGAATGCGGCTACGATCATAAAGGCATTGAAGAAGCCGTAAGAAAATTATGTTCAATGGCCCCTCCCGATAAAAAGAATACGCAGCCTGCGCTTTTAAATTAATTTTTCCTAAAGAGGAATCCTCGTAATCGATATATAATTATCAATGTCGTTTAGTTAAGTATTTATTAATGTAAAATCGGTTCAGGTTTCCGCTTCGCGGAAAGAAATGCATTTTAACACAGAGAACACAGAGATTAATACAGAGAGAGGGCGCAGAGGGAAACAATTATAGATTTATACACCTGGATTTCTCTGTGCCCTTCCCGCCCGAAGTGGCGGGATGTATTTTTAACTCTGCGTCCTCTGTGTTAAAACAAGCCGCGTAGCGGTCATAATCTTAAATAAACGACATTGATATAATTATAATTATCGGGCAATGTATTTCATTATTCATTATTCATTTAAACCTATTTTTGCATCATGAAAATTGGAATCAGCGTTGGCGATATTAATGGCATTGGACTGGAAGTGATACTTAAAACTTTCAGCAACCCCGCCATGGCAGAGGTTTGCACCCCCATCATTTATTGTGGCAGTAAAACACTCGGCTTTCA
Source organism: Bacteroidia bacterium (assembly GCA_038219845.1). GTDB lineage: Bacteria > Bacteroidota > Bacteroidia > UKL13-3 > UKL13-3 > CAINMV01. Next base: position 4,897 of record JBBRJE010000133.1, on the reverse strand, counting down.
TAAAAAAGCCCTGAACCTGAATGAGTTTAATTATAATGGAATCAAGGATGCCAGCCAGGCCCTGCCACGTAAAGTAAATATGGTATACGCCTGGGAAGAAGATGTAGAGATCATCCTGGGAGAAGAGAATGAGACCGGCGGAAAATATGCCCTGCTCTCTCTACAGGCTGCCGTTGCTGATTTGAAAGCTGGAAAGATAGACGCCCTCGTAACTGCACCTTTAAGTAAAGGCAATATCCCATTGGAAGGATTTACAGGACATACCGGTTATATCGCGAAAGAATTTGGGGTGGAAAATTATGCGATGATGCTCTTAAGCGAAGAGCTCAAAGTGGCCCTGGTTACCGAACATATCCCCATTACACAGATTGGGCAAAATATCACCACACAAAAAGTTTACGATAAAATTAAAACGGTATACCATACGTTACAAAATGATTTTGGAATTGATAAACCGAAAATCGCTGTCCTCGGATTAAACCCACATGCCGGCGATAAAGGGGCCATCGGAAAAGAAGAACAGACCATCATACTGCCCGCAATACAAAAAGCCCAAAATGAAAATATGGTGGTTTACGGTTGCTATAGCGCCGATGGATTTTTTGCTACAAAAGCATATAAGCAATTCGATCTGGTGCTGGCCATGTACCACGACCAGGGTCTGATCCCATTTAAAACGATGGCATTCGAGAGCGGCGTGAATTTTACCGCCGCATTGCCTGTGATCCGAACCAGCCCCGATCACGGAACCGCATTTGATATCGCGGGTAAGGGTACCGCCGATGAAACGAGCTTCCGGAATGCAGTATATGCTGCAATTGATATATTCAGGATGCGAGGGAATGAAAAGGAAAACAATGCGAACCCCTTGCCACTTTCACAATTCCGCCGCGAAAAATTCCGTATGGATTTTGTGAAGGATTAATCTCGGTAATCTTCATTATAATTCTCACTATCGTAATCATTCCGATAAACAGTACCCGTATATTTGATATGCCTGCGGTCATTCATTGTAAGCCGCAACAGTTGCTCAAACTGGTCGTCAATGGGGAGATATTCTTTTAATGATTCGGAGGAAAAATAGCTAAGCTTTTCATTCAGGCTGGATTTGGTTGTATCCAGAGGCTGCATCCCGCTGATGCATAATTTCCAATCGGTCTTGTTCGCGGCAGAACTATAATCGTAAGCAGTGGTTTTTACTTGTTCATTTATAAAAGAAATGTAAGCGATAAAAGAGCCGTAGGCTCGGTTCATTTTGTAACCATGGACTTCAGTCCGTGGATAAAGATGCGCCTCCTGATTATCGAGAGCCGCAGGCTCGGTTCATATCAATTCGTATGGATATCTATATCTCATTTGCAACCTTCGTTTTCTAAAGTCGAAATAATTATTTCCCAGAATAAAAATAAATTAATGAAAAAATGGCAAACACCTATCATCAGGTTTATTTACAGGAAGTATTTCACTCACAAATAGATAATGTATACAGCTCGCGAATCAGGAAGAACATCATACAAAGCAAACTTTTAAGGAAGAATATCTAGAGTTTTTGGAAAAGTTTAATTTTCCGTATGACGAGCGGTTCTTGTTCACGGACTGAAGTCAGCGGTTACAAAATGAACCGAGCCTACGGCTCTTTGATAGTGTAGATTCTATCTATTTCATAAACTTTATTAAATCGGGAGATAATCGTGACCCTTTGATTTTAAGCTAACACATCAAATTCCGAATAACCATCAAGACATCAAAAATCATATCTCAAAATCATAATAATAATTGTGATCATAAGAGGAAGGTAAGGATCTGTGCTGCTTCAAATAAATAAATAAAAATGCTCAGGAATTAGGATGTAAGGCGCGCCATTGTTCATTAAAGCTTTTCTCAGCCACCTGTGGTGTTTCCCGCTTGTCGCCCCAGGCTTCCTTGAAAAAATAACGCATGAATTGATTTTTGAGTCCGCTGCTTTTATTCATTCGTTTGCGTTCCATCATCGCCCAGCGCCAGAGCTTCCATCCGTTATTTTCTGTCCACTTATTCAGCTTTTCTTTCACGGCATCGCGGCGGTTAAATAAAAGCAGGTTATGAATATCAATTTTCACAGGGCATACTTCTGTGCAGTTGCCACATAAAGTAGATGCATAGCTAAGGTGCTTAAAATCTTCCATACCCTGCAGATGCGGCGTAATCACCGATCCTATAGGTCCGGTATAGGTGGTATGGTAGCTATGCCCACCGATATTTTTATATACAGGACAGGCATTCAGGCAGGCGCCGCAGCGGATACAACCTAAGGCTTGTCTTTGTTCATGCTGGGCAAGCAATTCGGTGCGACCGTTATCCAGCAGTAGCACATACATTTCTTTGGGTCCGTCTGCTTCTTCCTTATTCGCCGGACCGCTGATGATTGTATTATAGGCGGTGAGCTTCTGGCCTGTGCCGGCAGTGGCGAGCAGGGGCAGGAACAGATCGAGGTCGGTGAGGTTGGGAATAATCTTTTCTATGCCTACAATTACGATATGCACCTTTGGGAAAGCGGTAGTTAAACGTGCATTGCCTTCATTCTCGGTGATGGAGATGCTCCCGGTATCGGCGATCAGGAAGTTAGCCCCGGTGATGCCCACCCTGGCTTCCGTATATTTATCACGTAGCAACCCGCGTACATGCAGGCTCAGCTGTTCAGGCGTGAGATCGAGCGGAGTGCCTAATTTCTCGTGGAAAAGCGCGGCGATATCTTCTTTGCTTTTGTGCATCGCCGGAGTAACGATATGATATGGCTTCTCCCCATCCAGCTGCTGTATATACTCACCCAAATCGGTTTCAATGCTTTCAATTCCATGATGCTTCAAAAATTCATTAAGATCGATCTCTTCGGTAGCCATCGACTTGGCTTTAACGATCATCTTGGCTTCATGCATTTTTAAGATAGCCATCAGCTCTTTCTGTGCTCCGGCCACATCCTCACACCAGATCACCTTGGTGCCCTTGCGTTGGGTATTGGCTTCAAATTCTAAAAGGTATTTATCCAGGTTCTCCAATACCTTCCATTTCAGCATTGCAGCACGCGTACGGGCAAGCTCGTAATTGGCATATTGTTTCCTGCCATTGCTAACAGCCACATTATATTTGCCAATATTATTATTGATTATCTGGCGGTGACGCGGATCGAATGCTTTCGCATCCGAGGCTTCCAGGAAGGATTCTAATTCTTTTTTTGACACGGTGAATTAATTTATAACCATATTATCAATCAGCCTTACTTCACCTACAAAAGCTGCACAAAGCGCTACAGCGGGCTCATCGGGAGAGGCGATCGGCAATAAGGTTTCTGCATTCACAATATTAAAATATTCCAACTGGTAAAGTGGTGTGGCACTTAGCTGACTTTTGCACCACGATTCAATCGTTGTAATATTTTGTGTACGGTAATTAATCCGCGCATATTCCAGGACTTCATAAATTTTCGTGGCCACTTTGCGCGCTTCCGCCGGCAGGCGCATATTGCGTGAGCTCATGGCCAGGCCGTCGGGTTCGCGCAGCGTGGGGCAGAGATGCAGTGTAATGGGTAAGGCAAGGTCCTTCACCATTTTGCTGATAAGCATACATTGCTGATAATCCTTTAAACCGAAATAGGCGTTGGTGGGTTTCACAATATCAAACAGCCTGTGCACTACGATAGCCACCCCTTTAAAATGGCCGGGGCGGAGCGCACCTTCAAAAAGAGAATCCAAAAAACCGATATCGAAATTCAATTTTTTATCCTCCTCATTCCGGTAAATTTCTCGGGCATTGGGTGCAAATAAAATATCACATCCCACAGAATTCAATAATTCCATATCAGCCTCCAGGGTATGGGGGTATTTTTCCAGGTCGGAGGCATTATTGAACTGAAGAGGATTAACAAAAATGCTGCAAACTGTGATCGAATTCTGTGCTATGCTTTTTTTAATTAAAGATAAATGACCTTCATGCAAGGCGCCCATGGTGGGCACCAGGCCTATGTTTACGACGCCTGCATAATCCTTCGCGATGCCAGATAGGTGTTGGTGCAGCCCGGCTGTTTCTTTAAAGAGTATCATTAATTTAGAGTTTAAGCTTTGATAAAATATCATCCAGGAAAAATTCAATCTCTTTCATAAGCTTCACCGGCACATTAATCTTAAAGCCAAACTTTTTGATTCTTACATTTCCGGAAATTTGCAATGCGATTTTCACGCTGCCTTCAGAGAGAATCTCAAGAAATTCATTTTTTAATATCTCTTTTAAGCTGGAAGCGATGATATCAGATTCAATAGCAATTTCAAAGCTGGCATCTGCCGGGATAACGCAGTCAAATGCTTCTTGAACACCTGCAAGTTTCAGCCCCATGGAATGAACGTTCATTTCAATGGCGAGCAGACTGGCTTCTATAGGATTAGGATTCCTTAACCGGAGGATCAGACCCAACGGAATGATTCCATTATTTAAGCTGCCAAAAACAGGATTAATGGCTTTGATAAATTCAATTTCCTTAGGCTTAATAAAAGAGGCCAATGAAGAGAGGAAAGAAGCCATAGTTAAATAATTATTTCGCCGTGGGTTAATGTTTTTTAAATGTTCCTTCCCACTTGCTTACGATCACTGTAGCCACGGCATTTCCAATTACATTGGTGGCGCTACGTCCCATATCCAGTATCTGGTCGATACCGATGAATAATAATATCCCTTCCACTGGAATACCGAAATTACCCAGCATGGCAGTAATAACCACCAGGCTTGCACGGGGTACGCCTGCAATGCCTTTGCTGGTAACCATCAGCATTAAAAGCATCGTAAGCTGTTGCTGAAAAGTAAGGTCGATACCGTAAATATGACCGATGCTTATACTGGCAAATGTCATATACATCATGCTGCCATCAAG
>JBBRJE010000132.1:0-7856 GCA_038219845.1 Bacteroidia bacterium | reverse complement strand
GCACCAATTAACTGGGCTATCATCAATGGAGAAGAAGAAACCGGGCTCAGCACATTTTTTTTAAAGCATGAAATTGATACTGGAAATATCATTTTTAGTGAAAGGATTAAGATCGGTGAGGATGAGAATGCTGGTAGCCTGCACGATCGCATGAAAGAAGCGGGAGCTGAACTCATGCTTCAAACCGTGAAAGCCATCAATGATAATAGTTACCCGGAAACACCGCAGCCTCAATATTCTGAACTGAAATTCGCCCCTAAAATATTTAAGCCTGATTGTGTATTGGATTTTTCAAAAGATGTGAATGAGGTATATAATAAGATAAGAGGCTTAAGCCCCTACCCTACTGCTTATACTTTTATTCAAAATAAAGTTTTTAAACTATTTTCTGCAAACAAAGAAATAGTGAGGCATGAAATTGCTCCAGGCACATTCATCAAAGAAATTAATACCTTAAAAGTGGCTGTGGATAATGGATTTATTCATCTGCTGGAAGTACAATTGGAAGGAAAGAACAGGATGGGAGTTGTAGAGTTTTTGAATGGAAACAGCGGGTTGATAATGAATAATGAATAATTAAAAGTCACAAAGTGATAGCCAATATTTGCCATTTGGTAATAGTTGCGGCTTTTTCCAGGTATATATTGCTGTTTGAATTTCCTTTCTATAGTCTTTGTAATGTTTATTAGTAGGTGTTAGGTAGATGACCAACTGAGAAGGGATGGCAAATTTCAATTCAGATTCATTACGGAGTTCATTTGTATTGATCTCACCATCTATTCCTGGAATATATAGTTTATCAAATTCATTTTCATAAAGCTTTAAAATACCTATGGCGCTGTCGGACCAGATTGGAACAAGTGTTGAATTGTTTGCCAAGATGAAGAACCGGAATCGAAAAACTTTTCTTCCATATACATCAATTGCACTGAAGGTTTTAACAGGCAAACCGGTTTGATTTGATAAGCTTCGAAATTCTACCAGAGGTACAGAATCATGCGTGGAAATAGTTACCTGGTTTGTTTGAGAAGAATATTTCCATGTACCATAATGGCTGGTAAACCCATCTCTATCATTCTTGATATTAAAAGTGTCCTTATTATACTTCTGATTCATATGCATACTATAGCCATTCGGATAGCCTATGAAATAACAGTTCCCGAGTGAATCGAAAATGGAACGGCTCGTATAAGATGTAGCTCCTTCTTCACAAAACTTCCCTCCCATAAATTTACTTTGTGAGAATAAAGCAACATTATTAAGCAATAGCAAAAAAAAGATCCAAGGTTTCATATTATGAATAAAAATGATCTAATCCGGTAAGCTGTTAATGAATAATCTCAACCTCTAGAATAGTTGTATTCATTATTAGTTATTAATTATTAATTCCTAGTTCACCTTATCATTCTCTCTCGCTTCACCAAATACGGCGTCAACACCTGGTTAAAGCCGCGTGAAATATCTGCCTCCACAAAATCAATTTTGTATTGGGCACATTTATTTTGCAATTCGATGGTATATTCCTGCACTGCTTTTTGATAGGCATCTTTTACCGCGTTGCTATGCACCTTCACATGCTGCCCCGTTTCCATATCAATAAATTCATAAGGGCGGCTTTCGAAATCAAAATCTATTTCTTTGCCTTTATCTACTACATGGAACAACATTACCTCGTGCTTATTGTATTTCAAATGCTGCAGCGCATTAAATATATTTTCTGAATCATCCATGCTGCTCATCATATCGCTGAAGATCACCACCATGCTACGCTTGTGAATGCTTTCTGCTATTTCATGAAGTGCAGCTGCAACATTCGTAGTTTTGCTTTCATTCGGTTTTATTAAAAGCTGCTCTAACTGCTGCCAAAGAAGTTTTTGTTGCACCAAACTGCTTTTCGCATTAACATGATATTTTACCTCTTCATTGAAAACTGTAAGACCAAATGCATCACGTTGTTTTTTCAGAAGGTGAAGTAATGCAGCAGCTGCATACACTGAAAATTTCATCTTATTATGAATCCCTTCCGGAAAATACATAGAAGACGAATTATCAATTAAAACCTGGCAACGAAGGTTTGTTTCTTCTTCGAACCGCTTCACAAAAAGTTTATCTGTACGACCATAAAGCTTCCAATCGATATATCGTGTGCTCTCGCCGGTATTATAAATACGATGTTCTGCAAATTCAACGCTGAAGCCATGAAAAGGGCTTTTATGCAATCCCGTAATAAAACCTTCCACCACCTGCTTTGCAATGATTTCCAGGTTGGAATAGGCTTCTATTTCTTGTTGGTTAATAGGCATAAGGCGTAAGGTATAAGTCGTAAGGCGTAAGTGAATACAAGTATAGCGAAATTTTGAGAGATTATTGAAACGGAGAATGGGAACTTATTACTGTCTACTGTTTACTGCCCAACGTTCAAGTCGCGTGTTTCGCATTCATCATTGCAACCTGCTGTGCTACGTGTTGCGAAATATTTTTTAATGCGATGGCTTCAGGGCCTTCTGTAAGAACCGATGGCATGCCTGAATCTCCTCCTTGTTGTATGCTTTGATAAATCGGCACTTCCCCTAAAAAATTAAGATTGAATTCGGCAGCAATTTTTTTGCCTCCGTCTTTCCCGAATAAATAATATTTATTTTCCGGTAATTCTGCCGGCGTGAAGTATGCCATGTTTTCAACCACACCGAGTACCGGGATATTTATGCCTTGCATGGCAAACATATTCACGGCTTTGCGGCAATCGCTTAAGCTTACCTCTTGTGGAGTGGTTACAATTACCACTCCGCTTACATTTGCAGCCTGCGCTATCGTAATATGAACATCACCGGTGCCGGGTGGCAAATCGATGATCAAATAATCGAGTTCGCCCCATTTCACATCATTCACAAACTGTCGGATGGCGCTTGAAACCATCGGACCGCGCCACACAACCGGTTGGGTTTTATCGATCAGAAATCCAATCGACAAAATTTTTATTCCAAATTTTTCCAGCGGAATAATATAATTCTTATTGTCAATCTCCTCAAGTGCCGGCTTCTCATTTTCCAAGCCCAGCATTACTGGAATGGAAGGACCATAGATATCACCATCGAGTAATCCTACACGGGCTCCCGATTGTGCAAGGCCAATGGCAAGGTTAACTGCAATGGTAGACTTGCCTACACCCCCTTTACCGGAAGCAACTGCAATTATATTTTTAACTCCCGGCAGTACTGAATTCTTATCACGTAAGGAAGTCACTTCACTGCTCATTGTGATTTTTACTTCAGCTTCTTTATCAACCAGGAATTTTACAGCATTTTCACTTGCCCTTTGTATCATCTCTTTCATCGGGCATGCAGGCGTAGTAAGCACAATGGTAAATGAAACTTTCTTTCCATCGATTACAATATTCCGCACCATTCCTAAAGTCACGATATCCTTTTTTAAATCAGGATCTTCAACGTTCATTAAGGCGGTGAGGATATCTTTGGAGGTCATGCGGGGTGGGGGGGCGTATTGCGTATTTCGTATAGCGTATTACGTATAACGTATTCCGAACGATGTATGCCAATATTTTATAGGTTAATTTAAATTTAGATTGATATAAAATGTATGAATGATTTAAAATGTATTTAACTTTATACGTTATACGAAATACGTTGTACGCAATACGCCTCTACTTAAACATCGGCATATTTTTTAAACTACGACCCATTCCCTGAAATTTATTCATGGTTTTCATCATCTTGCGCATTTCCTCAAATTGCTTGATCAGGTCGTTCACTTCCTGGATGCTGCGCCCACTACCCTTCGCTACCCGTTGCCGGCGGGAACCAGTGAATAGATCAGGCTCTTTCCTTTCCTGGGCAGTCATGCTGGTGATAATTGCTTCTATACCTTTGAATGAATTTTCATCAATGTCTACATCTTTGATCGCCTTGCCCACCCCGGGTATCATGCCCATCAGGTCTTTGATATTACCCATCTTTTTAATTTGTCCGAGCTGGGATAAAAAATCATCAAAATTAAATTCATTCTTACTGATTTTTTTTGCAAGCCGTGATGCTTCATCTTTATCAAAATTTTCCTGGGCCTTTTCCACTAAGCTCACGATATCACCCATTCCCAATATCCGGGAGGCCATCCTGTCAGGATAAAATACATCAATGGCATCCAGCTTTTCACCCGTACCTACAAATTTGATTGGTTTTTGCACCACACTCATAATGGAGAGGGCTGCACCTCCCCGGGTATCACCATCGAGCTTGGTGAGAATAACGCCATCGAAATTAAGGCGGTCGTTGAAGGCTTTCGCAGTATTCACCGCATCCTGGCCTGTCATAGAATCAACAACAAATAGTATTTCCTGAGGATTAACCGCAGCTTTTATCCTGGTGATTTCATCCATCATCATCTCATCAACAGCCAACCGTCCGGCAGTATCTATGATCACCACATCATGCACGCCGGTTTGCTTCGCTTCCTTTAATGCATTCAAAGCGATCTTTACTGCGTCCTTATTATCGGGTTCTGCATATACTTTAACGCCTATCTGCTCTCCTAAGATTTTTAACTGATCAATTGCTGCTGGTCGGTAAATATCGCAGGCAACCAGCAACGGATTCTTTCCACGCTTCTCCTTTAAAAGCTTTGCCAGCTTTCCGGAGAAAGTTGTTTTACCCGAACCCTGCAAACCACTCATTAATATCACCGTTGGATTGCCTTTCAGATTTATGTCGCGCGCCTGCCCTCCCATCAGCTGGGTGAGCTCGTCCTGCATGATCTTCACCATCAGCTGTCCGGGAGAAACGGAAGTGAGAACATTTTGTCCTAAGGCTTCCTGCTTAATCTTATCGGTAAAGTCCTTGGCAATTTTGTAATTCACATCGGCATCGAGCAAGGCACGGCGTATTTCCTTCACCGTTTCCGCTACATTAATCTCTGTAATTCTTCCTTCACCTTTTAATACTTTGAAGGCGCGGTCGAGTTTACTGCTAAGGCTATCAAACATACTTATCTGAGTTTAAAATTTGGATTGCGAATTTACGGAAAAATCTAAAATGAAAATTGAAAAATGAGGCTTAAATGTTGACCACCAATGCTTGATTAAAGGCTTAGGTAATATTGATTTATTATTTGAATAAGTCTGCCGTAACCAATAAAAATGTTGATCTTTGCCGCCCTATTTTTTTACCATGTCAAAAAAGTATTTATACTTCGCTTTAATTTTCATTCTCTCCTGTAAATCCTATCATATCAGCGGGATACAGTGGAATGAATATCATTTTGAAGAAAAGAAGAATCATATCTCCCCCGATACCTCGATGGCAAGGATCATCGCGCCGTACAAAAATGAATTGGACTCGCAGATGAATATTGTCATTGGCACAAACGTGCAATCTCTTACAAGCAAAAAACCTGAAGGCAGCCTTGGAGATTTTTTCGCTGATGCGATCAGGGAACAAAGTGAGAAACTTTATAATAAAAAAATTGATATTGCGTTCTTTAACAGCGGCGGCTTGCGCCTTGCTGAAATTCCTCAAGGCAATATAAAAGTAACTACCATTTATGAGCTCATGCCTTTCGACAATGAAATAATTGTGATGAATATAGATGGACAACTGTTGAATAAAATTTTGGAATACAGCGCCAAACGCGGCGGAGACCCAATCTCCGGGGTTCGGTATATTATCAGGAATAATCAGCCCACAAGCATCACTGTAAATAATGTGCCACTCGACTTAAATAAAATATATGTTTATGCTACCAATGATTACCTGGCGAATGGAGGTGACAATATGAATTTTTTGAAAGACCTGCCCCAGCAAAAGATGAATATGAAATTACGGGATCTGCTGTTTGAATATTTCAGAACCCATACGCAACCTTTAAATAAAAGCACTGATGGAAGAGTACAAATACAGAAGTAGGCGGCAATTCCTTCGCGATATTGCCGGCACTACCGCTTTTTTTGCTTTATACAGCTTTCCTTCAGAATTGCTTGCGAACACTGATGGTTATGTAAAGATCACCATCCTTCATACCAACGACTGGCATAGCCATATCGACCCTTTCCTTGCTGATGCAGGTAAATTTGCAGGCATGGGTGGAGCGGTGTATCGTGCCAGCATTATCAATACAATACGAAAGCAGGAAAAAAATGTGCTGCTGCTGGATGATGGAGACGTATTTCAGGGGACACCCTATTTTAATTTCTACGGAGGTGAGCTTGAATTCAAATTGATGAGCAAAATGGGGTATGATGCGGGCACTTTAGGCAACCATGATTTTGATGCCGGGCTCGATGGATTATTTAAGCAATTACCTCATGCAAATTTCCCTATATTAAATGCTAATTACAATTTTAATAACACTATATTAAAAAACATTTTTAAACCTTATCATGTATTTAATAAAGAAGGGGTTAAGATCGGAGTATTCGGGCTGGGCATAAAATTAGAGGGCCTGGTGCCTGAAAAAATGTATGCAGGAACAGTATATAATGACCCTTTGGAGACAGCGAATAAAATAACAAAGCAGCTTAAGGAGGAAGAGCATTGTGATCTTATCATTTGCTTATCCCACCTGGGTTACAAGTACCAGGACAATACCATCAGCGATGAGATCCTGGCGCAAAAAACCAAGGATATCGACTTCATTATCGGAGGCCATACGCATACGTTTATGGATGCTCCGGCACGGATGAAAAACAGCGCCGGAAATGAGGTTCTAATCTTCCAGGTGGGATGGGCGGGAATTAACTTGGGAAGGGTAGATTTTTTTCTCGAAAAAAAATCGAAGCGGAAATGGGCTAAACATCATACTGTGATTGAAATTAAAAAAACAAATTAAAATAAATTTTTTTATCATGAAATTTTACTTCATTTTTACACCAAGATTAAAGAATCACTTCTCAACATTATTTTATTGATAACAAATTAAACTGACATAATTTAAACACTTTAAAATTTGTCAAAAAGAAAAATTTTGTTCTAAAAAATTGCCGGGAGTTAAAATATTTTACGTTTAGAAGAGTTCAATTAAAAAAATATACTGTCTATGACCACACAAGTTACTGAAAAAAATCACTCAACAATCTGGCTGAACTGTTTGAAACTGATACAAGATAATTTGCCCGCCCAAAGTTTTAAAACATGGTTTGAACCTATTGTTCCGATTAAATTAGAAAGTAACGTGTTAACCATACAGGTACCGAGTCAGTTTTTTTATGAATGGCTTGAAGAACATTATGTAACGCTGCTTCGCAAAACAATAAAGCAAGAACTGGGAAAGGAAGGAAGATTAGAGTATAGCATCATTGTAGAAAATAATAATTCAAAACCATATACCATCAATTTGCCTACAGCACACGGTCAGAAGCACGAAAATAATGAAGTGAATATTCCGTTTAATGTTGGAACAACTATAAAAAATCCTTTTGTAATACCGGGGATAAAAAAATATAATATTGAGAGCAACCTGAATCCGATTTATGTTTTCGATAGCTTCATTGAAGGAGAGAGCAACCGACTGGCGCGTACCGCCGGAACGAATGTAGCTGCGAAGCCCGCAGGCACTGCTTTTAATCCATTGATGATCTTCGGTGGTGTAGGATTGGGAAAAACTCACCTGGTTCATGCCATTGGCAACCAGATCAAACAGCTGCACAAAAATAAAATTGTGCTTTATGTTAGCTCCGACAAATTCACCAACCAGTTTGTGGATAGCATGAGGAACGAAAAATTCAATGATTTCATGAATTTTTATCAATATATCGACGTTCTTATTTTAGATGATGTTCAATTTTTAAGCGGCAGGGAGAAAACGCAGGAAATATTTTTCCAGATATTCAATGCCCTGCATCAGTCGGG
>JBBRJE010000131.1:0-7864 GCA_038219845.1 Bacteroidia bacterium | reverse complement strand
CCTTTTTCACTTTTGTAGTTACTTGAAAATATTATTTTTTTTCCTGATGGATGAAAATATGGCGCCCAATTGGCTTTCCCCAGATGTGTCACTTGCTTCAGACTGCTTCCGTCGACATTGCAGGTATAAATCTCCATCGTTACCGGGGCTACCAGGTGCTGCTTTAAAAAATCTTTATATTCTTTAATCTCGTCGGCGGTTTGAGGACGTGAAGCGCGGAATACCAATTGTTTCCCATCCGGAGAGAAGAATGCACCGCCATCATATCCTAATCCAAAAGTAACCTGCTTTTGATTGGTGCCATCAATATTCATGGTCCATAATTCCAGGTCGCCGCTACGATCGCTGGTGAAAACAATCTTATCGCCCTGCGGTGAAATCGTTGCTTCTGCATCATAGCCATAAGTATTGGTTAGTTGTTTAGTGATTTTACCTTTAAGGTCGGAGACAAAAATATCATACTCCGGGTATACATTCCAAAGATATTTGCCTTTGATATAAGCGGTTGGCGGGCATGTATCAGCCGCCAGATGGGTTGAAGCATATAGGATATGCTTCTTATCCGGCAAATAATAGCTGCATGTTGTTCTCCCCTTGCCTGTGCTTATCAGTGGCGGGCGATACATAGAATCTTTTGCTGCTTTTTTTAAATCCATTGCAAATATCTGGTCGCAATGCAAGCCCCATTTAGCATAGTTGCTCTGGAATGACACATGCTTACCGTCGGGACTAAAATAGGCTTCTGCATTATCACCTCCATGGGTAAGCTGCCTGACATTTTTTAAATGTGGTTCGGTTGATTGGGAGAATAAATAAACCGGGAAGAGAAAAAGGTAAACCTTGAAAAGTAATTTCATAAACCGCGAATGTAGATGAATCATTGATGAATCACAGTCATAGATTGTCATTTTAAGAAGGCAGGAAATATTCTTGGTAACCATATAAGCTAATTGAAAATACTGTCGGCCAGTCCTTTATTAACTTTGTAATTTCTCATGCGGATAAAGATCTTTCCCCGCTTTGGATCTTTGGCAGGGGCGCTATCCTTTGTTCCCGTATTGTTTATATCTGCAGTAACACCTTTGGGCATTTTAAATTTTTTTACGTCTACGGTAAAAATCATGCTGTCGGGCAAACCGTAAATTATCTGGGATATATAAAAATATTCGATCAAAATGGTACCATTACTTTTGGTGGTGAGCTGCGATTTCAAAACCAGGTTTTTATTTGCATCGATCCAGAGTTTTCCTAATATCAAATCGCTTGTGTCCGAGCCCGGAATAAAATTAATAATGGTCGCGTTTGTTTTTGATAAAATTTCATACCCACTGATAAAGGCTGTGAATGAATTGGTATCCCTGATCGACTTTGAAAAGTCGCTAAACCCTTGCCGCGGCAAAATCGCGATGCCTTTTGATTTCATCCTGAACTTATCAGGTTGCTTGTAATAAATGGTGGCATCCACAGGCAGCATCCTGATAAATGGAAGGTCTACACGAATATGCGCATCTGCAGAATAATCTTTGGTGGTCATTGATTTATTATACAATCCGTTCAAAATCTGGTTGGCTGTTCGCTGCGAATAAACACCCAATGGAAGCATTAAGATAAAGAGTAACAAAAATGTTGGGATGGTTTTTTTTATCATAATCATGAAAGTATATCTTTTTTATTAAACTTGAATACCGCAATACCGAGCAGCACAATAATATGAATAACCAATATACCCGCCGATTTTAATATCTCCTTCACCGGTAAGGGGTCTTCAAAAAAATTACGCCAGGCTGCCATATGTGTGGTGAACAGGAAAGGTTTGATATGGTCAAATATTTTTACATCCAGTGTGCCGATGATAGTAAACAATATTATTATTGCCATTGTGGACACGATGGGCCCAATAGAATTTTCAGAGAAGCAGGACAAGGTGATGGAGAGGGTCGCCACTGTGAGCAGGGCCAGGTAGGCCACGCACATGCCACTAAGAAAACGCCAGGCGGTATCAGGCTCCTGTATGATCACAAGCCCGTCGCTATTCAAAACCATAAGGTCACCTGTTCCAAAAACAATCCTTCCAACAACCAGCGCTAAAAAACCCAGCCATAGAATAATTAGGAAGGTATAGAACGCCCCGGCTAAAAATTTCGAAAATAAAATTTTGGTCCTGGAAATTGGTTTTGTTAAAAGCAATCTTAAGGTACCCATAGCCCCTTCTCCAGAAACCAGGTCACCCGTAACCAAAGCCACCAGCAAGGGAATATGAATGATCAGCATTTGTAAAATTAAAAAAGCAATCAGGTTGCCATTAAGGATATTCCCTTCAAAGGAGAGCGTTTGTTCGAAGGAGGCCGTTATAAAAGAAATAAAGGATAATCCATCGGCCTTCATGGCGAATAAAATTACGCCAACCAATAGGGTGACGGCCGCCAGACCCAGATAGCTGCGGGGCTTGGCAGCTATCTTGATAAATTCATTATATATGCTTTTTAAGAACATCAGTTATTTATTAATTTTAGAAAATAATCTTCAAGCTTGCGTTTTGATTCAATAGAATATATACTGATGCCATTCTCCATAAAAGCTTTGGTGATTTGTGGGATATTGTCTTTGGCAAGATGTATCCTTATACTCTTATCTTCAATCCGGCTTATCTCATTTTCCGGAAAGTTATTAACCGCTATCTGCCGGGCCTTAACCGGGTCATCTACTTCGAATGCAACCACCAAATCTTCCGAATGAAGCAAGTCGGATACGATACCCTGCACCACCGAGCGGCCCTTGTTTATGATCACCATCCGGTTGGCAATAAGTTCTATCTCTGAAAGAATCTGAGAGGAAAGCACAACAGTTTTATTGCGTTCATTTTTTAATTGCAAAATAAGATTTCTTATATCTATTATCCCTTGCGGATCAAGACCTGTGGTGGGCTCATCCAATATGATCAATTCCGGGTCGTGCAATAAGGCCTGGGCTATTCCCAAACGCTGTTTCATTCCATGAGAGAACCCGCCTAATTTATCTTTCTCCCTGCCTTTCAATCCTACAAATTCAAGCATTTCACCAATGCGGCTTTTAGATATATCAGCGCCCGAGATCCTCCCGAAAATCTGTAAATTTTTTTCAGCTGATAAGTATCGGTAAAAATCAGGCTTCTCTACAATACACCCGATTTTCCCCAGAATGAAATTTCGGTGCCGATTCAGCTCCTTGCCAAAAACATAAATTTCTCCGGCAGTGGGCTTTATTAAAGTGAGGATGCTACGGATGGTGGTACTTTTGCCTGCGCCATTGGGACCTAAAAACCCGAACACATCACCCTGGAAAACGTCAAAGCTCACCTCTTCAATGGCTTTGAATTTCCCAAAATGCCTTGCTAATTTTTTTACTTCTATAATTTTTTCTGCCATTCCTGATTTATCTTCAAATGTATATTAAAATAAATAATCACAATACCAATCATGTCCTACGCCTGATGGTGCATCTCTTCGATTTTTATTATCAACTTAAGAGACGATCTGCATCAAAAAATGCAATAAAAAAGGCCGGTCAATAACGACCGGCCTTGATTTATATCGGGATTAATTTATTTGACAATCACTCTTTGTGTTGTAACGCCACTATTGGTTTGCACAACGATAATATAAAGGCCTGAGGCCAGGATTTCCAGGTTTAAAGTATTCGATACGGCCGCTAAGCTTTGCACTTCATTTCCCATCAGATCAAACACCGTTACATTCTTTAATTCTTCAGTTGATTTTATAGTCAGTCTTCCATTCGACGGATTTGGATAAACCTGTATCGAAGAGGTACTGAAAGCACCATTGATTCCGTTCGGATCATTATCAACTATCCTTGTTGTTTGTGTTGATCCGCCACCGATTATTGAATTAAGGCCGGGTGTGAATGTGGTGATTATGGTTTCAGGTATTGGTTCATAAATAGCATCATCAGTAATGGAATACACCAGCATAATCGAATCACCGTTCAATGCTGTGGCCGGAAAAGTAATTGTAGCAGCCGGTGGCGTATAGTCCGATCCATTGGTGGCAGTGCCGGAGAATGACAAGTTAGCGGTAACAATTTTCCCTGCTACATTGTTGATTTTCACTTTTACTTTTACAGTGCCTGCATTCTCATTAACTGTAATTGAAGACGTATCAATCGTGAGTACAGCAGGGGCATCATTATCAAGAATGGTAATTATTTTGGATACACCTCCGATGATAGTTGCGTTTGATGTGCCGGTAAACGATGCAATAATTGTTTCATTGCTTTCTATAAGCGCATCATCAATAATGGTATAATTCAAAATAATTGAATCACCGTTTAATGACGTAGCAGGAAAGGTAATGGTTGATGCAGGTGGCGTGTAATCTGTGCCGCTTGTAGCAGTACCGCCATTACTAAGACTTAAGCTGGACGCAATGCCATTCACGCCATTGATCTTTAACCTGATTTTCACGACACCGGCTGCCTCGCTAACGCTTACTGGAATTGTATCTATGGTTATTGTTGCTGTTGGGTCATTATCAGTGATGGTGATAGTTTTGGAAGATGCGCCGATAATGGTGGCGTTCGCTCCGGCGCTGAATGAAGCGATAATAGTTTCTGCGCTTTCCGGCAGGGCATCATCAATAATGGTATAAGTTACCATGATGGAATCTCCATTGGCGGCTGTTGAAGGGAAGCTGAAGCTAGCTGCCGGTGGCGTATAATCTGTTCCGCTGGTGGCGGTACCTGTATTGGTAATATTGATTGTAGATGCTACCCCGTTGATATTATTGATCTTCAATTTAACCTGTACAGTTCCTACACTTTCACTTACGGTAACCGGACTAACATCTATGGTAATAGAGGCATTGGTTGTGGAAGGAATAATATCTGAAAAGAAACGTGGGAAGAGCTGATATCCTGAAGTATATGGATTGGTGGCGTCGAATTGGCTTACGAGGCCGATGATATCAAAAGAACCTGCAGGTGCAGGCTTACCCAGGATATCCGAATTTGCGAGCTGTAGGCGGATCACGATAGTGTCTGTGGCATTATGAACACTGATATTGGTCGCCACCGTTGGCCAGGTGGTAATTGCTGTATTGAATTGTACATTATTAATTCTCACCAAATCATTTTCATTGGATTCCACCAATTTAGTAACTACTGTTGGGGTTTTAATTTGCTTATTGGTTCCGAGCACAAAAAGCGTATCGCTGTTGAATTCGGTAAGTCCGTTAAATTGCGCTACCGTGCCCAGTACGCGTAATGAATCGCCTTCTTTTACAGTGTAACCATGGCTGCCTGTAGTTTTGAATACGGTGATTCCTCCTGTATTATCGCGTAAAACAAACTGCAATCCAGCCGGGCGATAGTTTATACCATACACTGTTCCTACGATATCATATTTTTTACCCAAACTGTCGGCAACTCCGGTAATATTATTAACGGTGGAGATCTGGCCAATGGGTAGTCGCGGAAAATCATTATCCGTAATAGTGATTGTATCCACTGCATTGCCAAGGGTTAAATTGCTTGGATTGCTTATTTGCATAACGAAATATTCATTTCCCTCAATCAATGCGTCATCAATAATGGTAACGGTGCTTGTTTTAACTGAATCGCCAATGGCGAAATTTAAGGTAGTTGAGGTAAATGTAAAATCGGCGGAGCTTGCTGTAGCAGCATTTGCGCTGATACTAACACTCGATGCACTAATTGCAGGAGCGCTTAATTTTACAGTTACCGTTACGCTTGCCGCTCCTTCACTCACCGTTTGCTTTGTGGCTGCCAGCGCAGCCTGAATAATATCATCATCTAGAATGGTGACTGTTGTTATTGAATCAAATCGCACCAGGCCGCTGTTGGAAGGGTTCGATAATACAAGGATAAATGTTTCTGTTACCTCCGCAATAGCATCATTAATAATGGGAATGGTTAATGATTTAATTGTATCTGTGGGTGTAAATGTTAGTGTTGTTGTTGACAGTGTAAAATCTGACCCGGCGATGGCAGTACCACCGGCTTTCACCGATACATCAATGGTCGTATTTATAAACGTAGGGTTTTTATATTTTACAGACACTGTAACGGAGGTTCCATTTTCATTCACAGAATACGTATTTTGATCGAAATAAAAGGTAGGCATAGGCACTAATGGCACATCACTGCTGTCTAATTTAATTGCAGTATAGCCACCTGCAGGATTAATGGTACTTATTGCCCCCGTAGGCCAGATGCCATCGGCATCAAAATTCGCATAATAAACGCTTCCGTCTGTTAGCTTCCTGTTTTCAATTCTTCGTATGCCGGCAGCATTGCTATTGGGAATAATCGTTCCCCAGGCGCCGCTTATTGAATCTACATTATTGCGATAATATAATGGATAATTTGTTGGCGTTGTAGCGCTTCGGAAAGCAATTCCGTCGTTCTCAATTATGGCAATACCTAACGGACGGCCTGTGCCAAAAACATTATCCCATAATACAGCAAAATTCCGGTCGGCTGCGAGGCTTTTTCCATAGATTCCGGTGCCTTGTGTGGTGCCAGTTCCATAGGCGATAGTTTTTGACGAATCGCTGACCGTGAGGTAGTAGCTTGAAGTGGTATTACCGGTTACACCGCTGTTTAAAAGCAGGCGCCCATGGATATAATTACCCGGAGCAAATCTTGCATTGCTTGTGGGTTCCACACCAAACCATCCTTCATATTCACCGCTTGCATTTGCAACCAATGAATCATAACCTCCTGCCGTGGATAAAGAAGCGGAGCTTGAATAACCGAAATTTCCGGATTGACGAACGAATATTTCATTGCCAGCGCCGGCTGACGTGGCGCCATCGGAAAGTGTTCCGGAATAATTCAGACAAATCGCCTGCGACCGGTAACGGTAGGTGGCATAGGCTGTTAATCCTGTAATCTTAGCACGGTATACATAAGGCGTGCGCGGGCCTTCACCGGTTCCTTTGGTGGTATCTGCCATATATTGAGGCACTAAAACTCCTGTAATGGCGGGTTGTGCAAAAGACAAAACGGCGAAAATAAAAGATAAAATAAAGAGGGATAAAATGTGTTTCATATTGGGATGATTAGAAAAGAGCACAAATCTAATAATATTAATGTTAAACAATAATTATGTTTATCCTTAAGCTTAATATAAATTGTTAAGATCGTTTAAAGGGTGTAAAACTCTTCTTTTTCAATATCATGAATGCGGATGATGCCAGCGGAAATAAGGGTCACCAGGATTCTTTGTGCACGCCACCTGGAAATATTGAGCAACTTACAATATTGTTTTAAAGTGATCCTGTGATTTTCATTAAGATATTTAAATAAAGCCTGCTCCTTACTGCTATATTCGATCAGCGTATTTTCCTTTGCCAGGTTTTTACGCATCACATCCAGCACCACTTTACTTGCCAGGATGCTTTCGTCGCGCACACGCACATAAGCCCACCATTTTTCATTTTCATCTTTCGCAAAATAAGGCTTCGATTCGCCTTCTGCGATCCGGGCTTCCAGGATTTCTTTTCCACCAATCTCCCAATCATAAATATGTAATTTTATTTCCGGCCTGCAATAAATATGAGCGGCGGTCTCCAACACATAACGCTCCTCATGCGTACGTATGCCGCTAATAGTGCCATTATCGTTCACCCCGATAAGTAAAGTTCCTCCGCGGGTATTGGCGAAACTCACCATCGTCTTTGCAATCTTTAAAGCCCCAGGAACCACCTTCTTAAAATCAAGTGTTTCTCCTTCGCCCTGGCTGATAAGTTTAAAAATTGGGTGCACCCGGCAAATATATATTGACATGTTGAAATTTTCATTTGCTTTTTTATTTTATTAAAAGTAGTTTCGTATCAATGCAAAATGT
>JBBRJE010000130.1:0-7912 GCA_038219845.1 Bacteroidia bacterium | reverse complement strand
TAATATAGATTTCATGCCCCGATTTCGTTAACGATCTTTTCTAAGCTTTTTACCATCACCTGGTCCAATGTATTATAATCCAAAATTTTGGCTGCAATATAATTAATATGCAAAATCAATTGCTTTTTTTCTAAACGATCGTACAGCAAATGCTTGTTTAAACGGTACGTCTCCCGAATCAACCGTTTGACTTTATTGCGATCCACCGCCTTTTTAAATTTCTTTTTAGAAACAGAAATCAAAACCTGGGCTTTCATTCCAGGCGCCAGCGTATGTTCTTTCCAGCTGAATACAAAGGGAAAAATAAGAAACGAGGGGTTGGTTCGCTGCATCAGGGCATCGATAAGTATCTGGCTGCAAAGCCGCTCGCTTTTAGTGAAGGTGAAACGCAATCTGTTTTATAAATAAAAAAGCAGTTAACATTTAATGCTAACTGCCCCTGTAGTTTATAGTTTAAAACTTATCTTTTATGCCTGGCTTCGTCGGAAACTGTAAGGCGTTTTCTGCCACGTGCACGACGCGCTGCGATTACCTTACGCCCGTTTCTGGTGCTCATGCGCTCACGAAAGCCATGCTTATTTTTACGTTTGCGGTTCGAGGGTTGGAATGTAATTGACATATAATGATATCTAAGGTGTTATGTATTTTAAAAAAGGAGTGCAAAGATATAAATATTACCCAAATAATAAAACTCAATAGAATTTAATTTTCCGTGCAGCGAACAGGCACATGCGCAGCAGGATCAGGCCATGCCTGAAACGGCTTATATTGGTGTCGCCATAAGTACGTTCCTTATACCTGATAGGTATTTCAATAATTTTTAAATTGAGCTTGTAGGCTCCGAAAATCAGGTCAAAATCTCCAAAAGGGTCGAAATCACCGAAAAATTTACGGTTGGATATCAGGCGCGAATAATCCTGCCGGAAGATGACCTTGGTGCCGCAAAGCGTATCTTTAAACGACTGTGAGAGCAGCCAGGTAAATGCCCAGCTGAAGAATTTATTGCCGATGATATTCAAAAAACGCATCGCATTATTTTCCATCTGGTATACAAGGCGCGAGCCATTGATAAAATCACCTTTATTCGAGGCGATGGCATCGTAAAATTTCGGAAGGTCTTCCGGAGGAACTGTTAAATCGGCATCCAGGATCATCAGGATATCGCCCGTCGCCATTCCGAAACCTTTTCTTACAGCATCCCCTTTGCCCTTGCCATCCTGCCGACCAATGCGTATTGTATGTGTATTTTGATATTTCTTTGAGATTTCCACGATCGTGTCCCAGGTATTATCGGTGCTGTTCCCTTCAATGAAAATCAATTCAACACTTTTTCCCATGGGAGGGAGCCGCTTCACTGCGTTCTCAATATTTCCGGCTTCATTACGCGCCGGAACCACCACACTAACAGAGAATTCCTTATCCTGAGGTAACAAACGAGCAATATTTTGTTTGGCGAATAAAAACCGGTTAATGCAAAACCAGTTAAATACCGGTAGCTGTGACAGGATCTTGTTGAAAACCCAGGAGATAAGCGGTATATTGAGCGGAAGGATTTGTCTCCTGGCTGTTTTATATACATCAAAGCCTGATACATAAAGTAAATTTGATAAATCGGCCTGGGTGAGCCAGTTCTGGTCGGGGGTCTTTAACTTAATCCCCATCTTTTCTGCGAGCTTTAATGCCGGCTCCCATAAATAATTATAATAGGTGACTGTTATTTTTGTATTGCGATGGCAGAGATGATGCAGGTTGTCGAAGCACCGCTGGATATCCACCAGGTATCCCGTAAGGTTGGAGATGATTATCACATCAAACTTTTCGTCCAGATGAAAATCTTCAGCATCCATCTCATGAAATTCTATCTCCGGGAAATTCTTCCTGGCATTGGATATCATTGCCGGGCTAAAATCAATCCCTACTTTACGTCTTCCATTCAGCTCATGAAGCATCTCTCCGTTGCCACAGCCTATTTCTATGACGCTGTTATCGGGATGGATAAAATAATTACAATATCTTGTGATACTATCCCAGTAATATTTGTTCTGCTTGCGGATCCTTAACCGTTTATCGGCAACCGAATTAAAATAATTTAAGATATTTTGTTTCACTTTTCCTTAAGGGAATTAGGGGTGGGGAAATATGGAATTCCAATCCCGAGGTGGCAAAAATAGAAAATGTATTTTTGGCAAATAGATTTTTATTTAATTAAATGAAATTAAGATCGTCGACAGCCAGTTTGTTTTTTATTGCAATTCTCATTTTCATTTTCTTTTTCATTGTAAAATGTTTTCATTTTCAACGAAGCGATTATAGCTCGGATATATTTTCTCATTTCCAGATCAGCCGTGACTGGCTCCTGGGCAAGCCTCTTTTTTACGAGAACAGCTTTGGCTTTCATAGCCGTATCCATAATTATTTTATTGATATTTTGATGGCTCCATTTACCTGGCTTTTTAATGCATATGGCTTGTTTATTGTCTTGTTTGCATTGGTGATCGCGGCTTTGTATTCGGTCTTAAAAATGCTTGAGAACATGGGTGCCTCGCTTCAATCAAAAATTTTATTTCTGGTCTTTTATACCGGGCCGCTCAGTTATTTTTTATTTCATGATGAGCATTACGGATTTCATGCCGAAATATTGCTTATACCTTTGTCCCTCTTATTCAGCGCTGCTTTTTTTCGTGCCAACCATTGGTATTTTTTATGGGCGCTGCTCATTGTCCTTGTAAAAGAAGACGGGGTGGTGGTGCTATGGTCATGCCTTGCCATGGCTTTGCTGACTATGAAAAATGCGAAACGTATTTCTACTTGGATATTTTTACGAAAATTACTAATCAGCAGCCTTGTCTGTGGGATGGTATTTGCCTGTGGAATCCTCTGGCTTAAATACCAGAACCATTGGGGCGAAACACGTATGGGATGGGTATTGCAATCGCTAATAGAACAGCGCCCTCAAGACATTATTTCATCCTTTCTTTACCTGCTTAAATTAAGGGTGCAGCTTACTGCTTTTGTTTTGTTCATCATCTTAATTTATTCAGGATGGAAATTTTCCGTGGGCGCCATTATATTTTCCATTCCCATTCTGTTGCTTAATTTTATGGCAGGAACGCTTTACTTTGATAGTGGCGAATTTATGATTAAAAATTATTTCTCCTTATTATGGTGCCCGCGATTAAGCATGTATTGGGCCTATTGGCTATCTGTATTAATGCTGGCCTTAAGCTGCAAACCACAGGTAATTATTTATCCAAAATTTTTAAGAACCATGGCATGCATAATTTTTGGGTTCATAGTTTTCAAATTCCAGATTTATTTTTTTATCCATACTTATGTCACGCGATTTGACATTATTGAAAATATGATGGAAGCCTTCCAACCCAATATTGAATTTGAGCTTAACCCTGAATTTAAGGATGCTGCTGCCATAGCCCGGAAACTGCCGGCACACTATCCGGTAGCACCTATGTATCGGGTGTTTGGTGCATTTTACAGGCAGGATATTGTATGGCTGAATGCGATCCAAAACGCCTACTATCCACCCCGCATGATTATCGCCAGCTACAATAAAGATGAGATAACTGATGTCACTAAAATAATGAAGAACCCTTTATACCTTTATTATAGAAACAGGTTACACATTTATACAGAAGTCGAAGACACAGTGTATATAGGTAAGGCCGGGATTTATGGAGCCTGGCTAGAAATTAAAAAATTAGAGAATTGAAGAAATTCTTGAGAGACATGCCAATTATACGTCAGCGATTCGGTTATTATCCATTGTTAATTTGTGCTGGCGTTACTCAGCAATTCTTGCTTCATCACCTCAACTACCTTCCAGATCTCTTCAAAAGTATTGTATAAGGGCACAGGACTTAGACGCAATACGTTTGGCTCTCTCCAGTCGGCCACGATATTGTTTTCCGTGAGCCTGTCGAATAAGACCTTGCCATTTTCTTTAAATAGCAAGCTTAACTGGCATCCGCGTTCCTCAATTTTTTTTGGGGTGATGATTTCGAATTCGCCTTTTGTATTTATTGCATTCAATAAGTATTCAAGGAAGCCGGTAAGCTGTTCACTCTTTGCCCTCAGGTTGGGCATTCCTGCACGATCAAATATCTCCAGCGACGCATTATGAATTGCCATAGGAAATATTTGGGCATTGCTTAATTGCCATCCTTCCGCTGTGGGTATGGGTTGAAATCCTTTAAGCATCTTAAAACGGCTGCCTTCATCATGCCCCCACCAGCCACCAAAGCGGGGTATTGAGGTATCTTTTGCATTTCGTTCATGAATATAAATTCCGGCGCAGCCTCCGGGTCCGGAATTAAGATATTTATAAGAGCACCAGCAGGCAAAATCGGCATTCCAATCGTGCAATTGTAAAAACAAATTACCGGCTGCATGTGCCAAGTCGAAGCCGGCATAAGCTCCAATGCCGTGTGCTGCTTCAGCGATGCGCTTTAAATCAAAAGCCTGTCCGGTATAATAATTTACACCCCCTAAAAGCACTAATGCTACACTTGCTCCATGTTCATTAATGGTGCTTATGATATCCTCCGTGCGTAAAGTGTATTCTCCTTCCCGGGGCATTAATTCAATAATGGCATCGTTGGGATTCATTCCATGAAACCGCACCTGAGTTTCCATGGCGTACTGGTCGGAAGGGAAAGCGCCACCTTCCATAATAATCTTATAACGGGTAGCCGAAGGGCGATAAAAACTAACCATCAGCAAATGCAGATTGGTGGTTAGATTATTCATTACCACTACTTCTTGTGGTAGTGCGCCAACCAATCGTGCTGTTTTCTCAGTTAAAAATTTATGATAATAAAACCACGGATTTTTAGCTTCAAAATGCCCTTCTACACCGAGCCGCTCCCAGTCGTAAAATTCCTGCTCCACTGCCGCTCTTGCTGCTTTAGGCTGAAGTCCGTGGGAGTTCCCGCATAAATATATTTTATCTTTGATAAGGTGGAATTCATTCCGGAAGTCTGCCAATGGATCGGCGCGGTCGAGGCTTTGTGCGAACTCCAGGCTGTTTTGAAATATCATGTTGCGAAAATAATGAAAAGACGCTGCTATTTCCTTGTGATTGCCGGCTGGAAGAGACAGCTATTTTTTCTTAAATAAAATGAAAGCATTGCAATAAATCAGAATGGGATAAATAGCCGTTTTATATCGGGCTGCACCAAGCGCCAGAGATGAAACACCGGCAATATAAAGGATAAGCACCAGGGCTATAAGCTTCAGCTGAAAGGGCACCTTTTTTGAAATTGCGAAAACCACCAGTCCCAGCATTAGAAAAACGTTCCATCCGGTTACCATAATATTTACAAGCAATAAAACGATAGATTGTGAAGCGATATAATTTTTGATGCCATTCCATCCGTTTAGGTTGAGCTCTTTCAGAAAATTTTTAGGCGTGGAATCCTTCATACTCAAATAGCTTAAAATAAATTCACGTCCGGGTGCAAGGAAAAAATTTACCATTCCCTGTAAATGAAAAAGGGTATAGCCTTTTATATTTTGTTTTAAAACATGCATGCAAGCGCTGTCGGTAAATTGCATCTTTTGCTTAAAATCAGCTTGGTTGGCGCTAAGCTTCAATAATTCTATTTTATAGCTATACCCGCTGTCGCTGCCGTATTTCATATTTAAGAAATTAGTGGTATTATAGCTTAATAGATTCTCTGTTTTACTCGAACTATAATGATAATACCCTGTTACATTTTTATTGATTATGCATATAAAAAAAATAATTAAAGGCAATAGCAAAGGATAAACTAATAAGATCCATGACCTTTGAACCCGTAAATAAAAAAATATTCCGAGGATAATATTGATCCAGGCATAATATACCAGTGCGGGCTTGGTAAGTAATCCCAAGGCAATGAATATTGTATAATATAAAAAGTATTTGGGCTCTTTTCGGGAAATGAAATTGAGCAATGAAAAGAATGCGAATGACAATAGAAACCCGAAAAGTATATCACTGAAAACATTATTGCATAAGATCAATTGAACGGGGTTAAGAATTAATGCCAGTGATAAAAAGGCATGAAGCCTGTTTTGATTTATGCCCGGGATAAAGTGTAACAGATAGCGCCGCAAGCCCAACCAGACAAAAATACATAATAAAGACTGGAAGAATAATAGTACGTACACGCTGGTACTTAAGTTAATCGTAATTAAAACCAAGAGCCCATATAAAGGCGGTCTTAAGGAATAGTAAGCAGGATTATGCGGATATAGATCCCAATAGGCGGTGTAAAATGAAGCATGGTCGATAATATTATTAGCCTGGGCCATATATTCTGGACTGTCATTATTCATATATGTTCTAAGTACAAGGCTTCCTATAAAATATAAGCCATGAACAAAGCATAGAATAAGAATAAAATTATTTTTGAATAAGCGTATCACTCGTTTCAAAAATACACCAGAGTTTTGAAACGAAGTGGTAATTCAGCGAATTACTAAAACCTTAAAAAAATAAGATGGATTAAAGCAGTAAAATGATGATCGCGATCGCGGCCACCAGGGCGCCAAGGGTAAAATAAAATATCGGACCCGATTTGCTTACTTTGCTTTGCATTGTGGTTAATTCATTTTTCAATTCCGCTTTTTGGGCCAGGCTCAAATGGCGCTTATCCATCCTCCTGATGGCCTTCACACGTTGGCTCATTTCATTAACCTGAGAACTGCTAAGTACAAGCTGGTTTGTATTAGAAAAGCCTTGTTCTGAAGCATTATTGCGTGAGAAGGCATTATGAGATATGGCTGTTGCAATGCTGAAGAGGGATATTAGAATTAATTTTTTCATGATAAGGTGTATTAGGAAGGGATTAAAATCCACAAGCAAATTTGGTTATTTCAAAAGAGACCCTCTTTATAAAAGTATTTAATTTTGTTACATATTTAATGGGTTTAAAGAGGTATTGAAAATTCTTTCCAGGCTTAATATTACTATTTAAAGCAAATGGTAAGGGTAGTGAACATGCATTTATTTTAAATATGCAGAATTCTGATATTGCTTTTTCTTTCTTTAATTTCGCATTCTGATATGAAAATTTTATCCCTTGACCCACGGATCGCGAGAGCGGAACTGCCTGATGGTATGGTAGAGCTCAGTCCCCTGAACGAGTTTCAAACCTATGAAGTATTTCATCAGAAGAAACGCGGAGAGCAGCATGAACATGTAGGTATTGTTCATGCACCCAACGATGAGATGGCCTTGCTTTTCGCTAAGGATCAATATGCACGTCGTGATATAACAATTAATTTATGGGTAGTGAAATCAGCAAATGTTATTGCTTCAAGCTATGATGATACAGACATTTTTGCTTCCACCCCCGAAAAGCAATATCGTGAGGCAGGTGGTTATAAGGTGATGGATAAAATAAATAAATTTAAAGGCAAGAAATGAACATGCAACTGATCATTTTGGTCAGCATTAAATATTAGGAATATTATAAAATTGAATTATGGAAAAAGATAATGCTTTGAAGTCATTTTTGTATGGAATTGCCGATGATCATTTGATTCTCGGTCATCGAAACAGCGAGTGGACCGGTCTTGGGCCGCTATTGGAAGAGGACATCGCCTTCAGCAGCATGGCACAGGATAAGTTGGGGCAATCGCTTGCACTTTTTGAGATTCTTCAAACCCTCGGAGAAAAAGAACCGGATACGGTGGCTTTCACCCGGAAAGAAAATGAATATCAATGTTGCCAGTACGTGGAATACCCTATCGGCGAATATGATTTCTCGCTTATCCGTCATTTTTTATTCGATCATGCGGCTTACCTGCGCTTTGAAATGCTTAGCCATAGCAGTTTTGAGCCATTGGCTAAACTAGCATCCAAGGTCAGAGGTGAAATTAAATATCATGTGATGCATGCCAATATCTG
>JBBRJE010000129.1:0-7955 GCA_038219845.1 Bacteroidia bacterium | reverse complement strand
CTCAGCTATTGGCAGCCATCCTAATTTGAAAAATTTATTTAAGCAATGAAAAGTAAAGGTACAGGCAAAAGGTATACAGATGAAAAACAGTATCTCCTCAATGGGTAGATGAAAAAGTTTAATCCCAATAATATACTTATCATTAAAGCCCCAAACTCCTTTAACAGCAAAGGATTCATCCCATACTAAAAACAGGGCGGCTACAATTAAAACTGAAATGAAAAATGCCTTGAAGTATTTGTGAAAATTGAGCTTGGGGTGAAACGAGAACAAAAATGGCACTAACACCGAAAAAAAATCAACTAAAAGATAGGTGTGCTTCATGATACATTTTGTGAATTTTCATTCCTGAAATACTTTAATGGCACCCAAAGCATTCCGAAACATTCTCCCTCCTCTTTGCCGAGGTGCTTATGGTGCATTTTATGAGCCCGACGGATCGCCTTAAAGTACCTGTTGTTTGAATATCGTAGAAACTTAAATCGCTGATGAATAAATATCTCATGAACTAAAAAATAGCTAAATCCATAAATTGTAATGCCCAAGCCAATATAAAACAGAAAATTATAATTTGCCCCCATTCCAAGAAACAATCCCAAAATACCCGGCAAGGCGAATATCAGAAAGAAAAAATCATTTCGTTCAACGAATCCATAAGTTTCTTTTTTGTGGTGGTCTTTATGCAATAACCACAACCACCCATGCATAAGAAACTTATGTGTAAGCCATGCCACGCCTTCCATTAGCAGAAATGAAGCTATTGTAACTATTATATTGATCATATGCCTGGAAATGAAAATCTTAAGTTCCTTAGCTTATAATATTCTTCTACTTTATCAAAACATAATTTAAACCATTCCGTATAATTATCCGGATTTTTGCCAAGATCAGAAGCAATAAAATTCATCTCCATATATTTCCAGTTTTTAACTTCTGCAGGATCCGGTTGTGGTACATCATCGGTAATCCCTATATAAACATGATCGAATTCATATTCAGTCAGGCCATGATCAACACCGGCTTTATAGATAAACGTGAAACCAAGTGTCACGCTACATCTTAGGCCCATTTCTTCTGCCATGCGTCTTTTAATGGCAACATTTATTTCCTCTCCATAACTGGGGTGGCTGCAACAGGTGTTTGTCCATAAGCCTCCCGAATGATATTTTTCATCGGCACGTTGCTGTAGTAATAATTGCCCCTTCGTATTAAAAATAAAAACGGAAAAGGCTCTATGAAGCAAACCCTGCTCATGTACCAATGACTTTTCCATCTTCCCTATTGGCTTATCCTCTGTATCTACGAGTATTAAATATTCTTCCTCCTTCATATTATTTTCATCAATTAAAAGCGATGCACTTACTATACTGCTATTATAATAAATTTAATTTGTACTTAATGTTAGACTTGAACATAAGAAATATCTTTTCATAATCCGGTATTCGTATTCTTTCATTTAAAATCCTATGGGCTGGTAATTGCTTGATTTTTCTGAACAAAATGGTGTAGTAATAATATGCAAGATAAACGCCATTCCGGGAACTATCAGGAAGCATACGGATCCCTTTTAAAGCTTCGGAAAAATCATTTTCGATTTGTAGTTCAATCATCTTCTTATCAGAATGCACAAAATTTGCTGTGTCAACTCCGGGGAAATACGTTCTGCCGAGTTCTTCCTTATCTGCTTTAATATCACGCAGAAAATTGACTTTTTGAAATGCAGCCCCCAACCTCATTGCATGAGGTTTCAACTTCTCAAATTGCTTTTCATCTCCTTCCGTGAATACATGAAGGCACATTAAACCCACTACCTCCGCAGATCCAAGTATATACTTATTATATCCTTCATCACTAAAATCCCGCTTGTAAAGATCCATTTCCATACTATCCAGGAATGTATTAATCCAATGATGGCTTATACCATAACGATATACCACTTCCTGAAACGAGTTCAAAATGGGATTAAGCGAAATTCTGTTCGATATGGCTTCAAAAGTTTCCTTCCTGAATTTCCTTAACAGGCTTTCCTTATTGTATCCATGGAAAGAATCTACGATCTCATCTGCCAGGCGAACAAAACCATAGATTGAATAAATTGGAGAACGTATGGCTTTGCTCAAAAATAATATGCCCAGGGAGAAACTTGTACTATACCTGTTGGTAGTAAGTTTACTGCAATCCCTTGATAGATCATCAAATATTGATTTCATTTTTTTTAGAATTTATACTTTTTAAAAGCAATCCGGCTGCTATTTTTCCGGAAATGATGGAAGGTGGAACACCCGGACCAGGAACGGTAAGCTGGCCGGCGTAAAACAAGTTTTGTATTTTATAATTAATTAATTTAGGTTTTAAGACTGCCGTCTGCATTAAGGTATTCGCTAAGCCATAAGCATTGCCTTTAAATGAATTATAATCATTATTAAAATCATTTATACAATAACTCCTTTTGTAAATAATATGATCCGATATGTTTTCTGCCGTTAATTTCTCCAAGCGTTGAATCATTATCTTAAAATACTTCTCCCTTATCTCCTCTGTATCATTGAGTGCAGGGGCTATAGGCATGAGTAAAAATAGATTTTCATGCCCGATAGGTGCCACTGTTGTATCCGTTTTTGAAGGGCAGCACACATAAAACAAAGGCTTCTCAGGCCATTCGGGCTTCTTATAAATCTCCAGCGAATGCGGGTGCAATTCTTCATCAAAAAAAAGCGTATGATGGTTTAGTGATTGCAACTGCTTATTCAACCCAAGATAAAATATAAGGCAGGAAGGGGCCAGCGTTTTTCGCTGCCAATATGCTTCCGAATAATTCCGGTCAATAGGGTTCAATAGTTTCTCTTCGACATGATGATAGTCGGCGGCGGCAATCACAGCATCGCATTCCCAAATTTTCTCATCGGCGACGACGAAGTTAATTTGACCCTGGTTAGAATTTATTTTTTCTACTTCAGTATTAAAATGAAACTGCACTCCTTGCCTTTTTGCCACCTTCACGAATGCTTCCACTACCGCTCCAAACCCTCCTTTTGGATACCAGGTCCCTAATTTTAATCCAGCATAATTCATCAAGCTATAAAGAGCAGGGGTTTCTTCTGGCATGGCTCCCAAAAACAAAACAGGAAATTCCATTAGTGCAAGTAACTTTGGATGACTGAAAAATTTTCGGATATACTTGCTGAAAGAAGAAAAAACCTGCAGACGAACGGCTCCCTTCAATAGCTTCAAATCAGCAAATTCCATTAAGGAAAGGCCAGGCTTATAAATAATATTTTCCATGGCAGTTTTGTACTTAAAACCAGCTTCATCCATGAATTTCCTTAACCGACCTGCGCTACCTTTTTCGAGACTTTCAAACAATTCGCAGAGTTCTTCGAAGTTTTGGGGGATATGGGTGATCTCATTATTTTGGAATACAATATCAAATGCAGGTTGCAATAGTTGAAGCTCATAAAAATCAGATGCTTTATATCCAAAATCATTGAAAAAATTTTCAAATACTTCGGGCATCCAATACCAGCTCGGACCCATATCAAATACAAAACCTTTATCCGTTTTCAATTGTCTGGCACGGCCTCCAGGTTCCCCGTTTTTTTCCAGGACATGCACTTCATGGCCGGCCGTAGATAAATAACAGGCTGCGCTTAAGCCGGAGAAGCCTGAACCAATAACTATAACCTTGTACTTTTCGCCCATTACTATATTAAAAAGAGCGACAAAGATAAAACTTTTTGTTTAACAAGTAATGTTTTTTGTTAAACACAATAAAATGACCAGAAACAATCCTTTTAAGTGAATAGTGAAGAAAAAACAGAATAAATTATTTTCTTATTAAAGCTAATAAGCCATCCAAATCTTTAAAGACCAGGATAGAAGAAGGGAGTGCTTTCTTGTAATCGATGATGGCCTTCCCTGATAAAAAAACCTTTTTAATTCCGGGAATAACGCTTAATGCGTCCACATATTGCTTCATTTCCTTTGGTGTAAAGGAATTGGTAACCACGGAAAGAAGGTATTGAGGTTTTACGATCGTAACAATGCGCTTTAATGTTTCTGTAGGCAATGTCTGGCCGAGATAGATAGTTCTGAAATTTCTTGCACGAAGGGCGTAATTATAAAAGAGAAGGCTCAGTTCGTGCAACTCATTCTCGGGAAGAAAAAGCACGGCAATTGGGTTTTTTACTTTATTACTTACTCTATTTCCATCATTTGCAACGATCAGTTTTTGCCTTACCAGATTGCTTACAAAGTGCTCTTGTGCAGGATTGATTCCTCCTGTTTGCCACATGATCCCGATCCGATGAAAGAAGGGGAATATTATCTTCTGGATCGTAGGCTCAAAACCAATTCTAAGAATACTTCCTGAAAATATTTTATCAAATACCTCTTCATTCATGTCGATCATCGACAGGATAAGATTGTATATGACATCCTCGTTTTCAGTCTTAAAGATACTAAGGACTGCTACTTTTTCCAGTATCTCCGCACCCGACATCATTGCTATCTTAGATATCTTAAAGCCATTTTTATTAAGGAAGCTTATATTGAGGATTCGTTTCAGATCATCATTGGAGTAATAACGTATATTCGTTTTTGTGCGGTCAGGTTCAAACAAATCATAACGTTTCTCCCAGATGCGAAGCGTATGCATTTTGATCCCCGAAAGCCTTTCCAGATCCTTGATCGAATAGTTAGCGTGAAATTTCATGAGATGCAAATGTAATTATGTTTAACGAATGGTTGCATACTTTAAACAATATTATCATTATTCTTGAATAAGCGGTAACTTTTGTGGGATTTTACATTAAAGAAAATTTAATTGATCTTAAAGTATGTGGGTGCGAATTTCCTCATCACTTACAATGCTATCCATACTCCTGTATTCTCGTAATACGTTATACTTGTTACGTAATACGCCCTCCTACCACATCTCCCTATTACCCACCCAAATAAATCTCCTATTTATATACTCCGAATTAGTAAACGTAGCATTCCCGCTTGGGTTACCTCCCGTCACGTGGAAATCAGAAAATGCGGCGTGCTGATTTACAAAGGCTGCCCCGCTGAAATTGAAGGATACAGGGGTATAAACGCTATTCATAGCGTCTGTAATTTGTTGCTTTATTTCGTCATTGGTGCAAAAGGCAAGGCAGGTTATTGCACCATGTTCTGCAGCCATCATTTGCGCTTTATCAATGGATTCATGGATATCCTTACACTTAATTAAAAATGCAATAGGCCCGAACTGCTCGGTTTTATAGATCTCCAGATCTGATGCATTTAATTCAATTAATGAAGGGCTGGCAGTACGTGCATGTTCAAACTCCTCATTTTTTATTGTAGATGAGCTTAATAAAACTTTACCTCCCAGGCTTGCAGCATTTTGGCTGCGGGTGAGGGTTGCATCGCTTTGTATGGCACCCAATGTTGGCGGACCCGCCTTTGGATTGTTTACAATGCCATTAATAGCTTCTACCAATGCTTTAGCTATCTCATCATAAGGAATTGTTCCATGAGGTGTTTCTATTCCATTTTCTGGAATAAAAAAATTCTGGGGAGCTGTACACATTTGTCCTGAATATAGGCTAATAGAAAATGCAATATTCTGCATTGTGGCTTTTAGATCATTGGTGCTATGAAGAATGATTGAGTTAACTCCTGCGTTCTCAGTGAATACTGTTTTATTAGGAATGCTCTCAATATATTTTCCAAAAATAGTGCTGCCGGTATAATCAATTAATTTTATAGCAGGGTGTTCGGCTAATACCTTGGTAATAGGATTTTTCACTGTATCCACCGCTAATTGACAAACTTTAGGATCAATCCCATTTTCCTCTAATACTTTTTGAATTTCAGCGACAACAATGGCGATTGGAAGTATGGCTTTGGGATGTGGTTTTACGATCACCGCATTCCCCGTAATTAAAGAAGCATATAGTCCCGGAACACTGTTCCACGTAGGGAATGTAGAACAACCAATAACGAGTGCCAATCCCTTAGGAACAGGTTTCCAGTTCTTATGTAAAACAAGATCGTATTTGCCAAGGTTCTTTTTCCATTCCACATTTTCAGGATAACGCTGTAATTCTATCATGCCTTGCGCTATAGCTTCCATGGCGCGGTCGTTGGCATGGGGGCCGCTGGCTTGGAAACTCATCATGAAGCTCTGGCCGGTAGTATGCATCGTGGCATAGGCGATCTCAAAGAATCTTTCTTTGATTCTTTCTAGTGATTCAACTAATATTCCTGCTCTTTTATTGATATCAATATTGCGCCATTCGGCAAATGCTTTTTGGGCATTGGAGATCAGCGTTTCTGTTGTAAAGGAAGGGTAGCGCACACCAATGCCTACCTGCAAATAAGGGGATACCTCTTCTCCAATATAATTCTCAGAATCACCCTGTAATAATTCTTTGAAATCATTATTCATGCTGTTTGCAAATGCTGTTTTTCCTTTAGTATCACCATCTTCAGGGTATGCCTTAGGATTTTCAGGATAGGCAGCATAGAAATAACGTTTGGAAATCGCGTCTTTTGCTTCTGTAATTTTGTATTTATGTTTATCGAAAAGGGAAATGGTGGTATTCATGAGGCAAAGATAATAATAGTTGTCAGTGGTCAGTGGTCAGTGGTGATACAGGGGAAAAACATAATCATTATTAAGAATCTTGTATTCCTGACCACTGACTATTGACCACTATTATAGAAGCCAGGATTAGATACAATCTCTACCATTACCTTTTTCACCGGGTGTTCGAATTCAACTTTATAGGCATGAAGGTTTATAGAACCATCTTTATTTGGTGTTGGATACCCATACTTCATATCCCCGATTATCGGGCAGCCAATAGCAGCAAGCTGAGCGCGTATCTGGTGATGGCGGCCTGTATGAAGCAATATCTCAATAATACTATTCTTGCCCTTTTGCTCTAAAACGCGGTATTCTAATTTGGCATACTTGCTATCGGGCACTTCTTTCAGATGGGCCTTTGAAGTATTATTGCTTTCATTTCTTAAAACGAAATGCTCAAGTATTCCTTCCTGCATATTCGGCGAACCCTTTACTTCTGCGATATAAAATTTTTTAACCTCATGCCCTTGAATGGCTTTACTCATTCGCTCTGCAGCCTTGCTTGTTCTTGCAAAAAGCACGATGCCGCTCACCGGCCTGTCGATCCTATGAAGAACCCCCAGGTAAACATCGCCGGGCTTATTGAGCTTCCTTTTGATGTATTCTTTCACCCAGTCACTCAAAGGAGTATCGCCTGTAGCATCCGCTTGCACCAGCCATCCTGCCGGTTTATTTACGGCGATAATATGGTTGTCTTCGTAGAGAATTTTGGGAATTTCCTGTTTCACCAAGGGCAAAGATAAACTATAATCCTAGTCTGTCTTAAGCCTTCCCGCGCAACGGCTCCGGCGAATCTTTAAAGTGCTTATACTTCCCCATAAGCTTTCCAATAAAATAGGTTATTGGCATTATCGTTTTCTTCACGAAGGAAGGGATTTCCGGAAGATCGTATTCATTTGCATAACGCGCTATTAAATAAGCCCCGTCAAATTTTTCAGGTTCCGACTTTCCCGATTTTTTTTGGGCGGCATATATCGACGATAGAAAGAACACGATGGTATTTGCAGGCTGAATCCAACCTGTGCAGTTAAGTATCTCTTCGCCCGCATTCCAGAAACGGTGTGGTGTCCCACGTTTGAAAACAACTGATTCTCCGGCATTAATATATTGATGTTCGCCACCGAGTACCTGATAGCCCATTTTGCCAGACACCACAGTTAGACTTTCATCCTGTAGGAAATGTGTATTCATTACCGGCCCCTTACCAGGAGTAACAAAATTCTCAATGATCACTTTGTCTTCATTGTTTACTTTTTGAACGGATTGAAAAACTATTTTTTCACCAAGACCATGTATCGTCCTGAAAAAAGTTTACACTTTT
>JBBRJE010000128.1:0-7970 GCA_038219845.1 Bacteroidia bacterium | reverse complement strand
TTTTTTTTACAAGTGTATATGAATAAAATTTCTGCTAGTAGTAAAAATTTTCAATTTTCAATTCTCTCCCATGTCTTACCTCTGCGTATTATTGTCAATTAGCAATTGTCCATAATCCATTGTAAACGATCAATTGTGATTGTGTATTATTATTGTCAATTATCAATTGTCCATTCTCAATTCTCAATGTCCATAATCCATTGTCAACTATCAACTGCGATTGTGTATTATTATTATCAATTTATCAATTGCCTATTGTCAATTATTCCCTATTTTCGCATGTTTTTAGTTGAAAACAAACGATGCTGCCTACCGAAATCATTTATAAAATCATCTTAGTCATTGCAGTGTTTAGTATTACATTGGTTGTAGCCATGTACTCTACTTATGCCGAGCGAAAGATAGCAGCCGTTTTACAGGATAGGCTAGGGCCTAACCGGGCAGGGCCTTTCGGCATATTACAGCCGCTGGCAGATGGCCTTAAAATGTTTACCAAGGAAGAGTTCATCCCCGGCGGAGCTAATAAAGAATTATTCATCTTGGGTCCTTGCCTGGCCATGCTCACGGCTTGCATGACCGGCGTGGTCATCCCCTGGGGCGGTAATATCACAATCGGTGAAAATATTTTCAAGCTTCAGATTACAGACATAAACATAGGTATTTTATATTTGTTAGGCGTGGTCTCTGTGGGGGTTTATGGAATCATGATCGGGGGATGGGCTTCGAATAATAAGTACTCTTTATTGGGTGCCTTACGCGCCTCTTCGCAGATGATCAGCTACGAAATAGCCATGGGCCTGGCTTTGATCGCACTGATCATGATGACTGGAACACTAAGCCTCGGTGAGATTGTCAGACAACAGGATGAAGGCATTGCAAATATCGTTTATCAGCCATTGGGATTTTTAATATTTCTCATCTGTGCATTTGCTGAGACCAACAGGGCGCCATTTGACTTACCGGAAAGTGAAAGTGAACTGGTGGGTGGATATCATACAGAATATTCGTCAATGAAACTTGGATTCTATTTATTCGCGGAGTATATTAATATGTTTATATCCTCTGCCTTAATTGCATCCCTTTATTTCGGCGGATATAATTTCCCTTTTCAGCATAGCCTCGGATTAGATGGGAACTGGCTTTCGATCGTACAGACTTTGGTATTCTTTGGAAAGGTTTTTTTCTTCATTTTCTTTTATATGTGGGTGCGGTGGACCTTACCACGCTTTCGTTACGACCAGTTAATGAATTTGGGATGGAAAACTTTAATTCCACTGGCCATACTTAATTTATTTATTACCGGGGTTGTCATCGGATTCAGAAATGGATTCTTTAAAAATATATTTTAATGCAGTTAACCAATAGAAGTAAGGTAGTTGCCGATACCAAAATGACCTGGGTGGAACGCATTTATTTGCCTGCCATCTTCAAGGGATTGATGATTACCTTAAGTCATGCTTTCAGGAAGAAGCCTACCATTCAATACCCGGAAGAAAAGCGGCCTATAGCACCGGTATTTCGTGGCCAGCATGTTTTAAAGCTGGATGAAAATGGCGCTGAACGCTGCACCGCCTGCGGCTTATGTGCTGTGGCGTGCCCCGCAGAAGCTATAACGATGATCGCAGATGAACGTAAGAAAGGCGAGGAGAAATTATACCGCGAAGAGAAATATGCAAGCATGTACGAGATCAATATGCTGCGATGTATTTTTTGCGGCTTATGTGAAGAAGCCTGCCCTAAAGAAGCGATATTTCTGACAGACCGGTTGGTGCCGACAACATTTGAACGCAAGGATTTTATATATGGGAAAAACAAGCTCGTGGAAAAAATTGACCAGCGCATAGATGTTAGCGTTAGACAAGCCAATAATTTGGCGGATTTTAATAAAAATAAGTCATTTGCACATAATAGAAATTCGTAATTAGTTAAACGTAATTCGTAATACGTAAATAGTAAAGCGTAAAAAACAAGAAGGAGCATATTAATAATAATGATTACACAATATCTTTTTTACTTTCTTACTTTCATTGCCATATTTTGCGCCTTGCTGGTGGTATTCAGCAAAAATCCCATCTACAGTGCCCTTTACCTTATCATTACTTTCTTCGCCACAGCCGGGCAATATTTTTTATTGAATGCACAATTCCTTGCTGCAGTTCATATTATAGTTTATGCAGGTGCCATCATGGTTTTATTTATTTATGTGATCATGATGCTTAATTTGAACAAGGAAGTTGAGCCACATAAAAGCAATATCACCAAAATAACCGCTACCATCTGCGGCTGTGTGTTGGGACTGGTATTTGTGGCTGCCTTACGCGACACCGACATCGCTGAGGTATCGGAGTACAGCAACCCGGGAATCGGGCTAATTGAAAAATTGGGAAATGTTTTATTTGGAGCCTATATGGTTCCCTTTGAAATATCTGCCATATTATTTTTATCAGCAATGGTAGGAGCAGTTTTCCTGAGTAAAAAAACAATTCATTAACCATTTGTATCCGTGGAAATAATTAAAGGCGTGCCAATAACCAGCTATATTCTGCTAAGCTCTATTCTCTTTAGTATTGGGGCTTTGGGAGTATTATACCGACGTAATGCGTTGGTCATCTTTATGTGTATCGAACTGATGTTAAACGCGGTGAATTTATTGCTTGTGGCATTTTCCCGCCAATTTAATGATAGCAACGCCCAGGTATTTGTGTTTTTTATAATGGCGGTGGCTGCTGCCGAGGTAAGTGTTGGACTGGCTATACTCATGATGATTTACCGGAACACAAAAACCACAGATATAGATGCACTCAATAAATTAAAATACTAAGCTTCCGCACGCATACAGACAAAATCATGGAACAACTTATACCATTAATTCCGCTCTTCCCAT
The DNA here is from genome assembly GCA_038219845.1 of Bacteroidia bacterium. Classification (GTDB taxonomy): domain Bacteria; phylum Bacteroidota; class Bacteroidia; order UKL13-3; family UKL13-3; genus CAINMV01. The sequence goes on along the minus strand of JBBRJE010000128.1, from coordinate 5,086 downwards.
TGATAGGCTTTGCTCTGCTCGGATTGGCCGGAAATAAGATATCGAAGCCGGTAGCTGCAATTATTGGCTGTATGTCGATCGCTGTTTCTTTTGTATTGTCGGTGATGGTTTTTAATTCTCAGTTAACAACCGATCATCCTACCACTGTAACGCTTTTCAATTGGATCGAAGCAGGTTCATTTAAGGTAGAGCTGGCATTTCTTGTGGATCATTTAACTGTAATTTTTTTATTGGTTATCACCGGGGTAGGCTTTCTCATTCATTTATACAGTGTGGGTTATATGCATGAGGATGCAGCCCATAACCGCTTCTTCACGTATTTAAATCTTTTCATTTTTTTCATGCTTCTGCTGGTGATGGGAAATAATTACCTGGTGATGTTTATCGGGTGGGAAGGAGTAGGCTTGTGCTCCTACTTACTTATTGGATTCTGGCATAAAGTGGATGAATATAATAGGGCTGCCAACAAAGCCTTTATCATGAACCGTATCGGCGACCTGGGATTATTGCTAGGGATACTATTATTGTTCACCCATTTCGGCACCTTGAATTTTTTAGATATTAAAGCGAATCTTTCAGGGATCAAGGGAAATAATCCCACCATAATTATTGCAACAATGTTATTGTTTATAGGTGCCATGGGTAAAAGCGCCCAGATCCCTTTACATACCTGGCTGCCTGATGCAATGGCCGGACCAACGCCCGTTTCAGCGCTCATCCATGCGGCTACCATGGTTACCGCCGGCATCTATATGGTTGTCAGAAGTAATTTTCTATATACCCTGGCGCCGATTACGCTTGAATTTATTGCCATAACAGGGCTTGTTACCGCGCTGGTAGCGGCAACCATCGCTTTGTTTCAAAATGATATTAAAAAGGTACTGGCGTATTCCACCCTCAGCCAGCTGGGATATATGTTCCTTGCCTTGGGCGTTGGCGCATATAGCAGCGGCGTATTTCATGTGGTTACTCATGCCTTCTTCAAAGCCTTATTATTCCTCGCTGCCGGATCAGTGATCCATGCAATGAGCGGGGAACAGAACCTTTTAAAGATGGGTGGGCTGCGTAAAAAAATACCGCTCACCTTTCTCACTTTCCTTATTGGTGTACTTGCGATCTCCGGCTTCCCTTTCAGCTCAGGATTCATATCCAAGGATGAGATCCTCCTGAATGTATATTACCATAATAAAATTTATTTCTACCTGGCCGCCATAGGATCGGTGATCACTGCTTTTTATATGATGCGGCTGCTGATGCTTACTTTCTTCGGGAGCTTCAGAGGGGATGCCGTACAGGAATCACATTTGCATGAATCACCATCCACGATGACCATCCCACTGGTCATACTTGCGATACTCAGCACATTAGGGGGCTTTATACAATTACCAGAAGTTTATGGCGGGCATGCATATTTTTCCGGATTCCTGGAAACCGTAGCACCAGCCCGGGAGCATCCGGACATTGCGCTGGAATTGAAAGAATGGATTATTCTGGGTGTAACATCTATTGTATTATTTGTTGTCTATTATTATACAAGGAAATTGTATGCAGAAAATAAATTTGAAGGGGTATATTCAGGCATCAAAAAAGTGATGGCCAATAATTACTATATCGATGAGATATATAATGCCTGCATAAACCGTCCACTTAACGCATTAAGCAATTCATTTTACACCCTCTTCGATAAAACACTGATTGATGGAAGTGTTAACGGGGTCGGTAAAATAGTAAACTGGTCCGGTGATAAGCTTCGCTATTTACAAACCGGCTATACCGGGTTCTATATGTTTGCTATGGTACTCAGCCTGGTTATATTTTTAATTATCGGTTTGTTTAATTTAATTTAAGAAAGATGTTTCCACTTATACTTTTATTTCTTCCTTTAATATCCGCTTTACTAATATTTATGCTGCGAGATACGCACAGCAGAGGTATAGCTCTTGGAAGTGCTCTACTTAGTTTGGCTGCGGTTTTGTTTGCATTAAATACTTTACGCCTTGATCCCTTAAATCATAATTTAAATTTTAGCCATTCATGGATTTCTTCCCTGGGTTCAGAAATAAGCTTTGGCATTGATAGCATAAGCATGATCATGCTTTTACTTACCAATATCTTATTCCCGCTGATTCTCCTCTCCACCTATAACAGGGAAATTTATAAGCCCAAGGGATATTTTTCATTGATGCTGATAATGCAATCCGCCTTACTGGGTGTTTTTATGGCGGCTGATGGATTAGTGTTTTATATTTTCTGGGAGCTGGCTCTTATTCCGATTTATTTTATATGTCTTTTTTGGGGTGGGGAAGGAAGGCAGCGAATCACATTCAAATTTTTTATTTATACCCTGCTCGGGAGCTTGTTTATGCTTGTTGCTTTAATTATGCTTTACCAGCATTCTTCAAATCATTCGTTCGCAATCCACGATTTATATGCAGCAGGAAAAAGTATGAATTTTCAACAACAGGCCTGGGTTTTTTGGTTTTTCTTTTTAGCGTTCGCCATAAAGATGCCCATCTTCCCTTTTCATACCTGGCAACCCGATACCTATACAAATGCACCTACCCAGGGCACCATGCTTCTTTCAGGAATCATGTTGAAGATGGGCACCTATGGGCTGATAAGATGGCTCCTACCCATGGTGCCTGATGCGGTTTCAGCCTATTCAACAACGGTAATAATCCTCTCCCTGATTTCGGTGGTATATGCTTCATGTATTGCTATCGTTCAAATTAATTTCAAACGCCTAATTGCTTATTCATCCATTGCACATATCGGTTTAATTTGTGCTGGAATTTTTTCTTTTAAAGCAGAAGGAATCCAGGGGGCACTAATACAAATGTTTGCGCATGGAGTGAATGTGGTGGGGCTGTTTTTTGTTTGCGATATCATCCAGCGAAACACAGGAACAGACACCATCTCTGAATTGGGTGGCATACGAACCGTAAACCAGCGATTTGCTTTTTGGTTCCTTCTGATTATGCTCGGTAGTGTTGCTCTACCATTAACAAATAGTTTTGTCGGAGAATTTTTATTGCTTAATGGAATATTCCAGTATAATGCTTGGTTTGCTGCAATAGGTGGACTTACAGTGATCCTTGGCGCCGTTTACATGCTTAGGAGCTACCAGTCGATTATGCTAGGCAATAATTCAGCGAATACCCTGAAATTTGCTCCCTTGAAAACCTCGGAAACAATATTTTTTGCTATACTCTCCGTAATAATCATTGGCTGCGGGGTATATCCGAAAATAATATTGGATATTCCGGCATTGGATGTATTAAAAATGGTTACCCGTTAAGAATTTGGAAATTAAAATATGGATAGCAGTCAAAATTCGATACTTAAGAAGAATGGGATAATGGTTTACTTTCAGCTGCCCTGGCTGAAAGGGCTACAGACCCTTAATTAATTAAACATGACCGAAATAATTATAATAGCGGCTTTAGGTGTATTAACCTTATTGGCAGAAATCTTTAATTTCAAAAAGGTATTAATACCCATCGTCATCCTGGGCTTAATAGCCACCCTTATTTGTACTGCTCTTGAATTTGATTTTAACCAGGATTTCATGCGCATGTTACAATTCGACCGTTTTGCCATGTGTTTTATATTGCTCTTAACTTTCATCGCTTTATTATGGTTTATTTCTAATCTTAGTTATTTCACGGACGACACCAATGAGGCCGATCATCTGGCGCTTATTCTGTTTGCGATGGTAGGAGGATTTTGCATGGTTTCATATACCAATTTTGTAATGCTTTTTTTAGGAATCGAAATATTATCTATTCCAATGTATGTGCTGGCAGGAAGTAATAAAAAGAGCGCTTACAGCAATGAAGCAGCCTTAAAATATTTCCTGATGGGCTCCTTTGCAACAGGGATTTTATTATATGGCGTTACATTGATTTACGGGAGCCTTGGATCATTCGATGTATATGATATGCGTTTGATAACTACAGGCGCTGAATTTAAAGTCACACCAATGTTCACTGTTGGTATCGTGATGCTTATAGGCGCCATGGCATTCAAAGTTTCTTCTGCCCCCTTCCACTTCTGGTCACCGGATGTGTATACAGGAGCTCCCACACCGGTGACATCGTTTATGTCTACCTTTGTAAAAACGAGCGCCATAGCGGCTTTCATGAGATTATTTTATACTGCCTTTCCAACAGTTACGGAAGAATATAAAAACCTTTTCTTTGTCCTTATCTTTGCTTCCTTGTTCGTGGGCAATATAATTGCCGTATTTCAGGTCAATACCAAGCGTTTATTAGCTTATTCAAGCATCTCCCATATTGGTTTTATGCTTATTGCCGTATTGTGCTTCTCCGAACCCACTTCCGTAAAAGCTTTATATTTTTATACCGCGGCTTATTCCATCACCACCTTAGCGGCATTTATGGTGCTCAAGATTGTCGCCGAACATTCCGGAAGTAACGAGGATCTTCTTATTTTTAACGGCTTGTTAAAAAGAAATCCCCTGCTTGCCGGAACAATGACCATTACCATGCTGTCCATGGCTGGGATCCCTCCATTATCGGGCTTTTTTGCGAAATATAATATCTTGTACCTTGCCCTTAATCATGGATATTTCTGGCTCGTAATCATTGCCATTCTGGCTACACTCATTGGGGTTTATTATTATTTCCGGATTATCATCGCCATATTTACCGGTGTCTCCACCTCGGAAGCTACTATTCCGCTTTCTTTTTTCCTGAAAATGGTACTTATCGTATTAACCCTTCTAATCGTGGGTTTGGGATTAAACGGGTATGTTTTCAATTTGATATAAGCGTAGAACGGTAATCCAAGTACTTCATTTATACTATTTTACAATCCAAATTCCATGACGCCTTTTTATATTAGTTTAATAAGGATTATTTTGCCTGTATTAAAATAAATTATATTTTTGTCTCCTGTCATAAGAATGACAAAAGGCCAAGTAGAAATCTAATTATGTCAAAATTAAAGTTTTCGATTCGAATCGTTAATAACGATAACGAACCGATGAAGGACCAACTCGTTCATTGCATTGAAGTGACTAATAAAGAGTCATCTCAATCATTAAACCAAATTACAGATGAGG
>JBBRJE010000127.1:0-7971 GCA_038219845.1 Bacteroidia bacterium | reverse complement strand
TTAGCTGGAGTGAACTGGGCCCCGATAACGTAGGCGGCCGTACGCTGGGCTTACTGGTAGACAGCAAGCATCCCGGATGGTTATATGCCGGGGCAGCCAGTGGAGGAATATGGCTTTCAAAAACAGGAGGCACGTCGTGGTATCATATCAGCAATAACAGCGACTTTTATGAAAATCTATGCGTGAGCAGCATCACACAAACCGCCGATGGCGATATCTATTTCAGCACTGGTGAAGGAAGCTTCGGTGGACTGCGTGGCGGGGGAGCTTGGCGTAAGGATAAAGACAGCACAGAATTTCGCAGACTCAGTAAAACCAATCCGGCTTCCAATGGATCGATCTGGAATAATACCAATTTTATGGGTGCCTCATGCAATCTCGACCGCGTTTATGCCGGCAATGAGGGAGGGCTGTATATGAGCGATGATAATGGCGCAAGCTGGGTTAAAGCACCGGGTACAGCTTCGGGTAATTGCACGGAAATAAAAACCAGCCGCGATGGCACCGTGCTGGCTGCGATCAATAAAAAAATATATATAAGCACGAATGACGGTAATGCATTTGTGATATCGCAAACAGGGCTACCCAATATAGCCAATGTAGGAAGGGTAACGATAGCCATTTCATCAAAAAATACCAATTACTTCTATGCCGTATATTCAAAAAATGGAACCAACGATTGTTATGGCGCTTACCGAAGCATCGACAAAGGGCTAAGCTGGCAGCTAATACAGGCGGGAGGGCCGTATTTCAATCCTTTCAGCGACCAGGGATGGTATGATATATGCTGCGCAGTAGATCCGGAAAATGAAAACCATTTGTTTGTCGGTGGCGTCAACCTATGGGAATGGAAGGGGCCAGGATCCAATTTCGCCGAGATGGGAAGAAATATACATTCCGACCTCCATAATATCACGATGGATACCACGACACAGCCGTATACGATAATTATAGGATGTGACGGCGGCGTATTTAAAAGCAGCGATAAGGCGAAATCATTTTATCCTGCCATGAAACTATATTCTACCACACAGTTCTACAGTATGGCTGCTTCGCGCACTGATAATGTATTGGGAGGCACGCAGGATAATGGTTCGCTTTATATCGATAAAGGAGGCAATACAATTAAAAGCGCCGCACATGTTCTGGGTGGTGATGGCTTCTTTTGCGAGGTTGGCTGGCATGATCCTTTTGAAATAAAAATCGCGGAGTCACAATATGCAGTTTTGCGCCGTAACAAAGCCAATAGCGCCATGTCGCCTTTCTATGATGACAATGCCACGGCTTATATTGTAGATGGAAAGAAAGGACAGTTCAGCTCGCCTTTCACTTTATGGGAAGATCCGCTAAATGATTCATTATCGCATTTTGCTATTGGGGTGAACGGCGCAATTTATTTTACTAAGCAAGCCACCAATTTTGCTGTGCTGGGTGGTCCACGCTGGTTTAAGCTCGCCAGTTTCGGAGGCAATGTTAACTGTGTCGAATTCAGCGCTGATGGTGATATGCTTTATTTTGGCGTGGGCAATCTTTTGTACCGGGTGAAAGGAATTAAAACTGCATTATTTGATTCCACCTTCGATTCGAACCCGGCCTCGCATGGCATCAGCTTTAATGTAATGCCATTCAATTCCGGGGGCACCAGTGTGCAGGGCGTTTCCTGTGATCCTAAATATATAAACCGCTTATTGATCTCCACCGGTAATTTTGGTTTTAATGATCATATATTTATTTCTCGAAATGCCAGCGATCTATATTCTAATGTGAAATTTAGCTCCATACAAAATAATTTGCCAGCCTTCCCTTGTTATGATGCAGCACTCGACTATAGAGACAGCAGCACCTTCATAGTGGGCACAGAGTATGGGGTATATGCATCTTATAATGGTGGCGCAAGCTGGAGTGAACAAAACAATGGATTGTCGAGGGTGGCGGTGTACCAGGTGAGGCAATATATAGATACAAGGCAGCCCTGGACAGGCTCAACTTATTACCTGGCTACTTTTGGCAGGGGAATGTTTAGAAGCACCTCTCTTGCCACGGGGATAAAAACAACAGCACAAAAATCCATACATGCCTTTAGTCTATTTCCCAATCCGGCGGTATCAAGCATAACGGTGGAAGGGCTGCATGAAGGGCTGATCAATGTATATAATATGACGGGGCATACAGTCATTTCCAAAATGATAGAAGCCAATGAAAGTATTGATATTTCTGCCTTACCCAAAGGAATGTATATAATCGAGCTGCAAGAAAAAGGGCAAACATTTATATCTAAATTTTTAAAGATATAGGTTTCAATCTCTCTAAGATAAGCTTTTAATTCAGGAACCACAAGGGTTTCCGCTTCGCGGAAAGAAATGCATTTTAACACAGTGATTAAATTAAATACAAGCAGAGGGCGCAGAGGAAAACAATTATAGATTTATACACCTGCTTTTCTCTGTGCCCTTTCCGCCCGAAGTGGCGGGATGTATTTTTAACTCCGCGTCCTCCGTGTTAAAACCAACTGAGTAGCGGTCCTAATCTTCTAAGCGACATTAAAGGATTGAACTTCCAAGGGGTAGTTGAAAAATCCTGATTGTCGTTTAATATCTGAATCGTTATAGACATTTCCCACTACCCAATTCCAATTCCCTATTTTCGCCCATTTAAAGCCCAGTAATGAAGTTTGAGAACATAATAATAGAGAAGGCCGTTAATGAAGGCAAATGTCTTACCCGCATAGATAATATGGTGATCTTCACCCAGCGTACTGTTCCCGGTGATATGGTGGATATCGAATACCATAAAAAGAAAAAGAATTATGCCGATGCGCAGGTTACCGCATTTCATAGTCGCGGAGAAACTTACAGCCCTCCATTTTGCCCTCATTTTAATTATTGCAGCGGATGTAAATGGCAGCAAATGCAATACCACGCACAGTTAGAATTAAAACAGAAAACCGTAGAGGAGTCAATGGTAAATATTGGTAAAGTGGAGCTCCCTGAAATTAAGCCCATCCTTGGTTCGCCGGATATCACCTGGTACCGCAATAAAATGGAATATTCCTTCACGCATAAAAAATGGGTGCCTAACTTAGAACAGCTCGATACAGAACAGCATCATGCCCTTGGACTGCATATGGCTGGCCGGTTTGATAAGGTATTGGATATTACCGATTGCCATCTTCAAAGCGATTTAGGAAACAGCATAAGAAACTTCGTCAGGGATTTTGCCATAAAAAATAATTATACTTTTTTCAATTTAAGAGATCAGGTAGGCTTACTTCGGAATATTATTCTTCGCAATACCATAGCTGGTGATTGGATGGTCATCATCATGTTTCATGAAGAGGATACGCAAGCCATATCGTCCATTATGGAAGCCCTGAAGGAACAATTTCCTGCAATAAAATGTTTACTTTATGTGATTAATGCCAAGCGTAATGATACCATCACCGATTTGGAAGTCCACACCTATTGGGGGGATAATTTCCTGATGGAATCGTTGGGTAATTTAAAATACAAGATCTCACCAAAAGCATTTTTCCAGGTCAATGTGCCGCAGGCCAAAGTATTGTATGACATCACGAAAGACTTTGCCAGCCTTGAAAAGAGCGATATCGTATATGATCTTTATACCGGTACCGGTAGCATTGCCTGTTATATCGCAAGTGATTGTAATAGAGTGGTTGGACTTGAGTATGTACCCGAAGCAATCGAAGACGCGAAAATAAATGCCCGCTTAAATAATATTGATAATACTTCCTTTTATGCCGGTGACATCAAAGACCTTCTCACTGAAGCGTTTTTCACAGCCCATGGCAAGCCGGATGTTATTATTACCGATCCTCCACGCAACGGAATGCATGCGGAGGTGATACTCCAAATGATAAATGCAGCGCCTAAGCGCATCGTTTATGTTAGCTGCAATGCCGCAACGCAGGCACGCGACCTGGCTCTTTTTGATTCAAAATATAAAGTCACTAGGGTGCAGCCCCTTGATATGTTTCCACATACAAGTCATGTAGAGAATGTGGTATGTTTGGAATTGAGGTAATGGTATAGAACCATGGTGCCTCAGTATTTATTCATATGTTCCATATACGATTGCAAAATTATCACTGCCGCAGTCCGGTCGATTAAACTTTTATTCCGTCGGTCTTTTTTCTTTACTCCTGCTTCAATCATTGTATTCAAAGCCATCCTGCTGGTATAGCGTTCATCCATCATGGCAATAGCCATGTCAGGAAATTGTTTTTTGAAAAGGTTGATGAATGCTTGTAAGGCAGGTTTCGATTCGGAAGGTGTACCGTCATTTTGTTTGGGATCCCCAAAAACTACCAGGCTTACTTCTTCTTTTTGAAAATAATCTTTAAAGAAAACTATGGCATCTTTTGGATGAATGGTGGTTAATGGCGTGGAAATGATCTGTAGCGGGTCAGTTACAGCAATTCCCATTCGTTTCGTTCCATAATCAATAGCTATGATCCTGCTCATGCGGCAAATGTAAAAATAAAAAAGCCCCCTTCCGAATTTCGAAAGGGAGCTTTTTTATTTTTTGTGCCTAAAATTAATTTAAAGCATAGGTATAAGTTCCATCGCAATTACCTGCTGCGCTCCAGTCATAAGTACCACCGGTAGTGATGCAATAGATGGTAGTGTATCCTGAATACACAGTAACCGATCCGCTTTCGTATGGAGATAATGTTCCTTTGTAAGTTCCGTCAACATAGATTTTAACGTAGTAACCGGTATTGTTTGTAAAGGCTACTGTACAAGAACCGCGTTGTTTTGAAGGCTTGGCCATTTCAACATCAGTTGTTGGGGCATCCATTTTAATTTTGGAATTGGCGCCACGCATGTTTTCAACTTTTTTCTTAGAGATGCTCATAGGCACCTTTTTTCCTTGTGCGAATGTTAGTGTCAATGCGAACATTGCAATAACCAGGGTTAATAATACTTTTTTCATGATAATGAGAGATTGATTTAAAGGTTTAAAATTTAATTTTTTGATTTATGGTACAAGTTTATTGATTTTTACGGTAAGTGGTAAATTTTTTTTTCCATATTAATCAAAATTACCAATATAGGGGTAGTGCCAGTACCATAAAACACGTAGAAGATAGCCGAAGATAATGGCTTGGAAGACTGTTTAGGGTTGCCGTTATTTGACATTTTGTAAGTGAATAATAATTGATATATTTGCGCCTCTTAAAAAAAGGAGCGGTAGCTCAGTTGGTAGAGCACAAGACTGAAAATCTTGGTGTCGGCGGTTCAATCCCGCCCCACTCCACACCCCAAAAGGTTGCATTATTGCAGCCTTTCTTTTTTTCCTGATATTCGCATTCTGAATTTAGCAGCATTAATTTTATTTATTATTAAAAATGTCGGAGATTGAAAAAAAAATAAGCATTGAAGCTACAGAAATCAAATTCCTTGAAGGACCTCAATCCAGATGGAGCGATTTGAAATTTGCTGTTGATGTGTTTTTCGAATTTATCAAAGGCTTTCGCACCCTGCATTTCGTAGGTCCGTGCGTCACCGTATTTGGCTCAGCGCGATTTCATGAAGACCATGAATATTATCTTAAAACAAGGGCCTTATCCGGGGCTATAGCACGACTGGGATTTACCATCATGACCGGCGGCGGGCCTGGTATCATGGAAGCCGCCAACCGGGGCGCGAAGGATGTGGGAGGCCGGTCGGTAGGATGTAATATTGTATTGCCCTTCGAACAAAAGCCCAATGCTTACCTAGACCGGTGGGTGAATATCAAATACTTTTTTGTGAGAAAAAGCTTGTTGCTGAAATATTCCTATGCTTTCGTTGTGATGCCTGGCGGCTTTGGCACCCTTGACGAATTCTTCGAAGCGCTCACCTTGATACAAACAAAAAAAATTTCTAATTTTCCAATCATTATTTTTGATCGGCTATTTCATGAACTGGTGATAAGTCATGTAGAATTAATGAAGCAAAAAGGAACAATCTCTCCTGATGATCTTAATCTTTACCTTATAACCGACTCAATTGAGGAGGCGGTGAATTATATTAAGAACAATACAATAGAAAAATACGGACTCTTACCTAAAGAACGATTTAGACCATTCGGATGGTTAAGGGAAAGAGGTTGAGGATGGATGAAGTTGAGGTTAAGGATGAGGTTGGATGAGGTTGAGGTTGGATGAGGTTGAGGTTGAGGTTGAACTCACGATTACTATATGAATAACCATTCTCCATTTTCAATTAAAAAAAGTTAGCCCTCCCGTGCTACGGAAGGGCTAACAAATTACATGAAGAGTGTTATACTAAATTACCTGATTTCTATTTTCTGGGTATTGATTCCTTCAGCAGTTTCTATTTTTACAATATATAAGCCGGAGATTAATTCACTATTATTTACGTTTATAGTATTCATTCCTGCATTGAAATTATTTGAAGAATAAATTACGGTCTTACCTGTTAAATCAATTACCGATACATTGATATTTGAATTCGAATTAAGTGATACCGTGATATTAAAATTACCTTTCGAAGGATTTGGATAAATCAAAACCTTAAGCAAATCCGAAGTCGCTGTCAGTCCCACACCGCTTGGAGTGTAAGAATAGGGTGCGATAAACGGATCTGTAAAATCGCTGCCGGTGGCCGCAGGAGATGAAGTTCCAGGGCGATAATCAGGATTATTAAAATTATACGGTGAAACCAGGATCCCTGTCGACAGTGCTATGGTATCATTACTTTTACCGGCAAACCAGCTAAGAATATTAAAGGTACCTGCATTCACCTGCAACGATTTACCGGTGTTCATCCCTGCAATAATATTATTCTTAAATTTAAGACTGTCGCTTTGGGTATTCAATTCGCAAGCCACGCCGTCGATATGCAAGCCCGTAGGCCAGTCTAAAATTAAAGAATTAAAAACAGAAATATATGAATTGCGTCTGATCCGTGCTCCGCGACGGAATTTTGCATCAATTGCATTGGTGGTACTACCACGGTAAGGGCCTATCAGGGTTACATTAGAAAATTTAGCGGAGGTGTACGGCTGGTTATCTGAACCCGCCGCATCATTGTCAGATTCAAAACCTTCAGAAGTGGATGAGGCCGACTGATCGGCGATTTGCGGGTCACGAACTCCCAGCAGAAATTGAAGCATCCCGCTATAGCCATTGTCGGTATCGAAATCATCATCAAGGCCACGGTAAGCTACAAGGTATTTGCAATTAACCGTTCCTCCAAACCATTCGAATGAATCATCATTGGTGAATGAACATTGGATATGATCTATTTGCGTGAGCGATCCCACAGCTCCAAAAGTAAGGCCGTTAATTTCTTTATCCGGTTGAAACGGGAAGCCAGCAAATTCAATACGAACAAATGACACTATACCTGAACTGTCATTGTCGTTCGTTCCTCCATAATTTGCTTTTACGGCGTCCAATCCCCCTTCAATGATCGCAGTGCCACCGGGAGCATTGGTACGGGCAGCGCCACATAATACGACCCCGCCCCAATCGCCTAAGCCCCTGGCTCCAACGGCAAAATTAGAGGTGAAAACAATAGGATTAACCGCTGTGCCTTTGGCATAAATTTTAGATCCGCGGGAAACAATCAAGGTAGCTTCCGTTGATTTATCACCCCGTATGATCACCCCGGGTTGAATGGTTAAAGTGGCGTTATTGGTGATATATACTTTGTTTTGCAAAAATATAATATCTCCTGTGGTCCAGGTTGTGTTGGACGTGATATCCGCACCCACCGTTTTATTGGTAGAAGGATAAATTGTGTTTTGCGGATCCCAGTTACACCAGCTGTCGGTCCACATCGGCTTTGCAGGTGCAAATGCACCTTTAAATCCTACTTTTTCAAAAAATTTAACTTGTGAAAACAAGCTCGTTCCAATTACGATCAATACTAATGTTGAATAAAACTTTCTCATATAAAATAATTTTTTTGTGATATTTATAATGCAAAATAAGTGAGGCTG
>JBBRJE010000126.1:0-8021 GCA_038219845.1 Bacteroidia bacterium | reverse complement strand
AAAAATTACCCCGGAATTCCGCGAAAGTACGTCAGCGTAACCGTTGCCAGATCACGGGCCGGCCACGGGGTTATATGCGCCAGTTCGGCCTTTGCCGTAACCAGTTTCGCGAAATGGCCTTAGCAGGTAAGATACCAGGGGTAACAAAATGCAGCTGGTAATTAAAAATTAAAATTATTAAAGATTAAACTCAGGTTCAATCAGTAAAAAAAATATAAGAAATGACTGATCCAATTTCAGACTACTTGACCAGATTGAGAAATGCCATTAAGGCTAACCACAGAATTGTTGAAATTCCGGGTTCAAATCTCAAAAAAGAAATAACACGCGTGTTGTTCGAGAAAGGTTATATTTTAAATTATAAATTTGATGTTGTTGAAAACAAGAACGTCATCAAGATAGCTTTAAAATATAATCCGGTAACAAAGCAGCCTGCGATCAGCAAGATGGAGCGCATTAGCCGCCCCGGCTTGAGGAAGTACAAGGGTGCCATGGAAATGCCACGCGTTATCAACGGTTTGGGTATTGCCATCATCACTACATCCAAAGGTGTAATGACTGATAAGGAAGCCCGCAGAGATAATGTAGGCGGTGAAGTTCTTTGCTACGTGTATTAATTTTCTGATTTAATTTTAAATTACATAACAATAAAACGATAATATAAAATGTCGCGAATAGGAAAAAAGCCCATCAATATACCTGCAGGAGTTGAGGTAAAGATTGCTGAGAATAATGTGGTTACAGTTAAAGGCCCGAAAGGCACTTTAAGCCAGAAGGTAGATGCCGATCTTAAGCTTGTGATCGATAATGGTATCCTTACCCTTGAGCGCCCGGCAGAAACAAAAAGATTATTGTCCATGCATGGCTTATACCGCTCTCTTGTTCAAAATATGATCATCGGTGTAAGCACTGGTTATAAAACACAGCAGGAATTGGTAGGTGTAGGTTATAAAGCAGTTGCCGAAGGCCAGATTCTGGACTTGACACTGGGATTTTCCCACCATATTTATTTGCAGATACCCACTGAAGTTAAGGTGAAAGCCGAGCAGGAAAAAGGAAAGAATCCAACCATCTACCTCGAGAGTGCCGATAAACAACTTATCGGGCAGGTAGCTGCAAAGATCCGTTCATTGCGTAAGCCGGAACCGTTCAAAGGAAAAGGTATCAAGTTTACTGGTGAGGTATTACGTAAGAAAGCAGGTAAATCAGCAGGAAAATAATTATAAATAATCATCTTGCCATCCGCAGTTTGCAAAAAACAAAATGGATAGCATCAAAAGAATAAGGTCATGAATCAACAACAAAAAAAATTAGCCCGTCGCGTTAAGATCAGGAAAGGGATCCGCATCAAGATTTCGGGAACCGAAGCGCAGCCACGTCTGTCTGTTTTTCGCAGCAATAAAGATATCTATGCGCAATTGGTTAATGATTTAACAGGCACCACTATTGCAGCTTCATCTTCCCGTGCAATTTCCGATAAAACACCAAAAGTGGAAAAATCGAAATTAGTGGGGAAAGCAATTGCAGAAAAAGCCATTGCGCTGGGAGTAACCAAAGTAACTTTCGACAGAGGCGGATATCTATATCATGGAAGAGTGAAGAGCCTGGCGGAAGGAGCACGGGAGGGAGGTTTACAATTTTAATTAACAGATTAATAAAAGAACAATAATGTCTCAGGCAAATACAAAAAGAGTTAAATCGAGCGAGCTGGAACTGAAAGAACGATTGGTATCAGTGAACCGTGTCGCCAAAGTTACAAAGGGTGGAAGAACTTTCAGCTTCTCTGCAATTGTAGTGGTAGGCGATAGCAATGGCATCGTGGGTCATGGCTTAGGTAAAGCAATGGAAATAACCGATGCGATCACCAAGGCAGTGGAAGATGCAAAAAAGAACCTGATCAAAGTTCCGATCATCAATGGAACAGTGCCCCATGAGCAGATTGGCAAATATTGTGGCGGCGATGTGTTTTTAAAGCCTGCCTCACATGGTACAGGTGTTATTGCGGGAGGTGCTATGCGTGCGGTATTGGAAAGTGCCGGGATTACAGATGTGCTGGCGAAATCCAAAGGCTCATCAAATCCACATAATGTGGTGAAGGCAACAATTGATGCATTGTTGAAGATGCGTGATTCGGTTACCATTGCACAACAGCGTGGAATAAGCCTGAACAGGGTATTTAACGGTTAATTATTAAAGTATAAAAGAATATATGGCACAAATAAAAGTAACCCTGGTACGCAGCGTCATCGAACGCCCGGAAACCCAAAAGCGAACAGTGAAATCTTTAGGATTGGGGAAAGTGAATAGTTCAGTGATCCGTCACGATTCTCCGCAGATCATGGGGATGGTGAAAAAAATAAGTCATTTGATTAAGGTAGAGAACATTTAATTTAAATATTAAAAAATAATATAGTATGAATCTAAGTACGTTAAAGCCAGCCGATGGGTCAACCAAAAAACGCAAGCGTATTGGCCGCGGACAAGGTAGCGGACATGGTGGCACATCAACACGTGGGCATAAAGGAGCACAGTCGCGCTCGGGTTATAGCCGTAAGATAGGTTTTGAAGGAGGCCAGATGCCCTTACAACGACGTTTGCCTAAAGTGGGATTCAAAAATCCATTTCGTGTGGAATATATTGGAATCAACCTCGATACGATACAGGCCCTGGCAGAAAAAAACAATATCAGTGAATTTAATCTGGAGACTTTTAAGAAGTTCCATTTAGGTTCAAAAAATGATAAGATTAAAATTTTAGGCAGAGGTAAGATCAGCAATAAAGTGAATATCACTTGTCATGCTTTTACTGAAGCCGCTAAGACAGCAATTGAATCCGTAGGAGGCACAACTAACCTTACCAGATAAATGAAGAAAATTATAGAGACTGTAAAAAATATATTCAGTATTGAAGATTTACGCAGGAGAATCATCAACACTTTTCTGTATTTGTTAATGTTTCGTATTGGCTCTTATATTGTATTGCCGGGCATCGATTCCACAAAGCTGGCCGACAGCAGCGGTGGTATGCTAGGATTGATCAATACCTTTGCCGGTGGCGCTTTTGGCCGGGCATCTATTTTGGCCCTGGGAATTATGCCTTATATCTCAGCGTCGATCGTGATTCAGCTCCTTACTATTGCCGTTCCGCAGTTTCAGCGCATGGCTAAAGAAGGGGAGGAGGGCAGAACCAAGTTAAACCAATACACGCGAATATTCACCATTCTCATTACTTTTATTCAGGCTTTCGGTTTCTTAGCTACCTTACGTGGCGGTCAAGGTCAAAGCCCTATTGTGAATGATAATTTTGCATTCGTAGTTTCTACCATCATATTCTTAATTGCCGGAACAGTATTTACCATGTGGCTTGGAGAGCGTATCACTGATAAGGGAATTGGTAATGGTATTTCACTGATCATCATGGTGGGTATTCTGGCACGTTTTCCACAAGCTATTTATGGAGAATTTGTTGCAAGAAGCACCCAAGGCGGCGGAGGGCTCTTCGTATTCCTTATTGAGATTGTATTCCTGCTCCTGGTCATCGCATTTACCATATTACTCGTTCAGGGTACCCGAAAGATACCAGTGCAATATGCCAAGCGTGTGATAGGAAACAAGCAATATGGAGGTGCACGCCAATGGTTGCCTTTAAAAGTAAACCAGGCCGGTGTAATGCCAATCATCTTCGCTCAGGCGATCATGTTCCTGCCTGGAACCATCGCTCAATTGTTCAGGGGGAATCCTTTCTGGGACGGGGTGGCGATGAATTTCAATTCGCAGAATTCGTGGGTATATGATGTGTTTCTTGCGATCACAATTATCGCCTTCACCTATTTCTATACTGCCATCACCATTAATCCGGTGCAGATTGCAGATGAGATGAAACGAAATAACGGTTTTGTTCCAGGGGTTAAGCCGGGAAAGCCGACAGCCGATTTTATTGATAATGTAATGTCCCGCATCACCTTGCCCGGATCAATATTCCTTGCAATCATTGCCATTATGCCGGGGTTAACCAGGGTGTTTGGCTTGTCAACAAGCTTTGCTCAGTTCTTTGGAGGAACATCATTGCTGATTATGGTAGGCGTATTATTAGATACATTACAACAGATAGAAAGCCAGCTTACCATGCGTCATTATGATGGCCTGATGAAAGGTGGAAACAGGATCAAAGGCAGGAGCCAGGGAGTTCCTCAAAGCATGTAAATTTGGATAAAAAACAGTAAATTCGCAGCCCTAAAAAAAGTATGTCAAAGCAATCTTCAATAAAGCAGGATGGAATCATCAAAGAAGCCTTATCCAACGCTATGTTTAAGGTAGAATTGCAGAATGGACACGTGATCGTAGCGCATATTTCAGGGAAGATGAGAATGCACTATATTAAAATATTACCAGGCGATAAAGTACAGATAGAAATGTCGCCCTATGATTTAAGTAAAGGAAGAATTTCATACCGTTATAAGTAATTTAAAAAAGAAAATGAAAGTCAAGACATCAATAAAGAAACGCAGCGTAGATTGTAAAATCGTACGAAGGAAAGGTCGTTTGTATATTATAAACAAAAAGAATCCCAAGTATAAGATGCGTCAGGGATAATTCCTTGGTATCAAGTATAAAGTATCAGGTATTAAGTAAATACAATAATTCGTAATTAAATAAAATAAATGGCACGTATATCAGGTATAGATTTACCAAAAAATAAAAGAGGTGTAATAGGCTTAACTTATATCTATGGCATTGGCGTTGCACGTGCAACTAAAATCCTCAAGGATTCAAAGATAGATATCAATAAAAAAGTCTCCGACTGGAATGATGAAGACCTGAACTCTATCCGTAAATCAATTACAGAAGGATTTAAGGTGGAAGGGGAATTACGTTCCGAGACCCAGTTAAATATAAAACGTCTGCAGGATATCGGTAGCTACCGTGGCATCCGTCACCGTAAAGGCCTGCCTACCCGCGGACAACGCACCCGTACCAATTCACGTACCCGCAAAGGGAAACGTAAGACCGTCGCCGGCAAGAAAAAAGAAACCAAATAATAAATAATTAAAGATCAAATTATAGGATGGCAACCGCAAAAAAAGTAGTTAAGAAACGCACCGTAGCAGTAGATGCAATTGGAGAAGCCCATATTAAAGCTTCCTTCAATAACTGTATCATTTCCCTTACCAATACCCAGGGGCAGGTGATATCATGGGCATCATCTGGCAAGATGGGGTTTAAAGGTTCAAAGAAAAACACCCCTTACGCAGCACAAACCGCAGCCAATGATTGCGCCAAGGTGGCCACAGATGCAGGATTGAGAAAAGTGCATGTATTCATCAAAGGCCCCGGTGCAGGCAGAGATTCAGCAATCCGTACTTTAGGCGCAGCAGGTATTGAAGTGATGTCGATAACAGATGTAACTCCAATGCCGCATAATGGATGCAGGCCGCCGAAGAAGAGAAGGGTTTAAGGCTTAAGGAATTAAGCGTAAGGTATAAGTAATACAGGAGTTCAATAAAATAAAAGAAAAAACAGCAGTTCGTAATTTTAAATTTTCAATTCGTAATTAATACAAATCAATGGCACGTTATACAGGACCCAAAGCAAAAATTGCCCGTCGTTTCAGAGAAGCAATTTTTGGACCCGACAGAGCGGTAGAAAAGAAGAACTATCCTCCGGGAATGCATGGTCAGAGCCGCAAGCGGAATAAGCAGTCTGAATATTCGGTTCAGTTGATGGAAAAACAAAAAGCAAAATATACCTATGGTGTATTGGAGCGCCAGTTCCGCAAAACCTTCCATACTGCGCTTATCAAGCCGGGCATCACAGGGGAGAACCTGCTTCGTTTTCTTGAGGCGCGCCTCGACAATACAGTGTTCCGTATGGGAATCGCCAGACACCGTACTACTGCACGTCAATTAGTGCTTCACAAGCATATCACCGTAAACGGCGATGTGGTAAATACACCATCATTCCATGTTAGGCCAGGAGATGTAATTGCTGTTAGAGAGAAATCTAAATCACTCGAAATGATCATCGATGCGCTTTCATCAAGAAAGAAATTTAACTGGATAGAATTTGATGAAAAACAAATGAGCGGTGTATTCGTAAGCTATCCTGAACGCGACCAGATTCCTGAAAAAATTAAAGAGCAGCTGATCGTCGAATTATACTCTAAGTAATTTCATTCTTACTTACCAGTTTTCAAAGTTTTAAAAAATTAAATATTAAAATTATCATATGGGAATAGTACCTTTTATAAAGCCAGACAGAGTCATAATGCACAAAGAAACCGATTTCTTTGGCTTGTTCGAATTCAGACCATTGGAGAAAGGTTATGGTGTGACCATTGGAAATGCCATGCGCCGCATCCTTCTATCATCATTGGAAGGATATGCTATTATCAGCCTCCGCATGCCTAAGGTAGATCATGAATTTTCCACCATTAAAGGTGTAGTGGAAGATGTTACGGAAATAATACTAAACTTAAAACAGGTACGTTTCAAATCACGCATCGAATTAAACGGCCCGGAGAAAATTTTTATCTCTATCAAAGGACAGGATAAAATGACCGCCGGTGATATTGGCAAGCATACCAATTCTTTCGATATCTTAAACCCTGATTTGGTGATATGCAATATGGATCCTGCTCTTACGATAGAAATGGAAATCCAGGTAGCCAAAGGACGCGGATATTTATCTGCGGAAGACAATAAGCCGGAAAGCGCACCCATTGGTTATATCGCGATTGACTCCATTTTCACGCCTATAAAAAATGTAAAATACTCGGTGGAAGATTACCGTGTAGAACAAAAGACGGATTTTGAAAAATTGGTTTTGGAAGTAACTACTGATGGCTCTATCCATCCTGAAAATGCCTTGAAGGAGGCAGCCAAACTTTTGATACATCATTTCATGCTCTTCAGTGATGAAAACATGACCCTGGACGTACCCAAGAGAGTAGAAACACCGGAAGTGGATGAGCAATTCATGCAGACCCGTAAGATATTGAAAACCCCTTTATCCGACCTGGACTTATCTGTACGCGCTTACAACTGTTTGAAAGCAGCCGAGATACGTACGCTGGCCGACCTGGTGAAATACGATATCGCCGACCTTTTGAAATTCCGTAATTTCGGTAAGAAATCATTAACAGAATTAGAAGAATTAGTTCGTGAGAAAGGGTTAACTTTCGGAATGGACATTTATAAATACAAAATAGACCAGGATTAATAAACCCAAGGTGACTGGCCGGTGTTATTTACTTACGCCTTATGCCTTACGCCTTACGACTAGTACATCATGAGACACGGAAATAAAATTAATAAGCTAAGCAGGACAGCCTCACACCGCAGGGCGTTGTTGAGCAATATGGCGACTGCTTTAATCACCAATAAAAGGATATTTACCACGCTGGCAAAAGCCAAGGCATTGCGCCGGTATGTTGAGCCACTTTTAACCAAATGCAAGACCGATACGATGACCAATCGCAGGGTGGTGTTTAGCTATCTGCAGGATAAGGAGGCCATCAAAGAATTGTTTGGGAATATATCAGAAAAGATCGCTACCCGCCCGGGAGGCTATACCCGTGTACTTCAAGCGGAAAACAGATCCGGTGATAATGCTGAAATGGCGATGATTGAGCTGGTTGATTATAATGATATCTATATCAAACCTTCTAAAGCAGCTGAAGCACCGGCGAAGAAAACACGCCGTGGAAAAACCAAGGCAGTGAAAACTGAAGGAGATGCTACGCTCAGCACACCAGAAGTAAAGGCGCCTAAGAAAGCCAAAACAATTCCTACCATTACCGAAGATGTTCCCGTAGCAGTAATACAGGATACTACAAACGATAACCCTGTAATTAACGATACTGAAGATACTACTGACGTAAAAGCGGAATAATCAAAATTAATAGAATTAAATTTAAAAGCAATCAAAGAAATTTGGTTGTTTTTTTTGTTTTTATTCAGTCGGCCTAATATGCTTTTTCGATTTCGCCGTTGGTGTTATGAAAGCCTATGCAGGGCCTCACCA
>JBBRJE010000125.1:0-8024 GCA_038219845.1 Bacteroidia bacterium | reverse complement strand
GTCCTCAGAACTTTTTACCCGTGCTGGTGCTTTTTTAGCCGTAGGTTTAGCAGCAGCGCTCTTGCTTGTTTTTTTGTTTGCTATTTTAGATTTCATGTTATTATAGTATTAAAAAGGTTAAAAATATGTGATAATTATTTTTTCATCTTTTTCAGGTTATCCTCACACATGATCGCATGATCAAGGTGCTTGCGCAAATCGGGAAGGGTGCTGCTGGCCCAGGCTTTAACTTCAGGATCAACACAATTATCGGCAGCCTTCTCAAATTTTTCGATCGCTTTTTTATGACCGTCAACCATCATTTCACAATAATCCTTGTCAAAATTCTTTACGGTTTTATCATTCAGCTTTTTCACTTTATCCTTACCGTCTTCGGTGAGGTCGGAAGGCAGGGCTATCTGTTTTCTTTCTGCCAGCACCCGTAGTTCATTTAATTTCATGGTATGGTCGTCCTCCATCATCTTACCCATGGCTTTTATTTCAGCATTCATACTTCTGGTTTGCGCCAATTTTCCCAGCTCAATTTCCGTTAGATTGATCTCCGCTGCATCCATACAAAATTTGGCATCCTTTTCTTTATCGGAATCGCTGTACTTGGTTTTATTTTCTTCCTTGGCCACCTCTTTGGTGTCATCTTTTTTAGGCTGGTTATTTTGGCATGATGGGACGGACAGCAGAATCGCTGCAATAAAGCTTGCAAGCAGAAAAGTTAATTTGAAATTAATCGGGTTTTTCATGATAAAATGTTTAGATAATTATATATTTTTTTTATGGTACAAAACTGAACATCTTTTTAATATAGCCTATTACATAACTTTTGAAAAAGGTTACATAATTTTTATTTCAATCCTCTTGCATTTCATGGAAACCCTTAATAAAAATAATCCAACTGCAGCCTTACGTAAGTGTTCTGAAACCTTTGTAAATCCTATGTTGCGCGTTTTTACCATGACGAGGGTAGGCTGCCTTAATACTGGGAAAGGAAAATTTTCTGTGAAAAAGAATCCGGGTAGATACCCTAAGCCGGATAGTATTTTGAGCCAATAGCTACTCAAGGCGTATACCTCACAATGCATAAAATAAAAGATTTTCCCCTGGGTTTAGCTAGTTTTAATTACGCGTAAAATGTCAAAGTCAAAAGATAGAATAGCACAGGTTCTATTGTCCACACACAATTTCGATTAGCTAAGGAATTCACCCTGAAAGGGTCAACTAATATTAGCCTCGGGTGTAGCCCGGGGTATAATGAAGACGGTCTGTACAACCCCAATAGGGGTTGAATTTATGGACTAAGATGTTCAATCCCTGGGGGGGGTAATCCACCACCAACCTCTTTCCCGGGGTTTCATCCGGGGCTAATATTAGTTGACCCTTATCCGGGTCAAAAACCGTTATCTAAGAAATAGAGATTGCTGATCAAAAAAGGAAGCGTCAGAATAAGATTAACATTGCACTAAAATATTTTTACCCCTTTAAATTATTATACAGATTAAAATAATAAAAGGCTGGCTTTTAATATTAAAGCTTTTCCATATACCAGTTCAATTGCTTATTGATCTTTTCCAGATGCAAAATTCCGGCAATGGTTTTTTGAAGTCGCACGAAGGCGGTCTCGCTTTTCACTACATAATCGAAAGCCTTATGATGCATACAATCTATGGCAATCTCAATTTTATCCTGCGACGATAGCATGATCACGGAGATCCCAGGATTCGTTGCCTTGATTTTATCCAGCGTTTCAATACCATTCATGGCATTCTTATCAATACCGCTGAGGTTATAATCCAGAATTATAATCGCAGGCTTTAACGAAAGGTTTTCAAGACAGATCTCACCCGTAGGGAAAGTATGAATAACAAAGTCGGTAGTTTGCTTAAACTGTATCTCGAGGTTTTTAAGAAACAGTACATCATCATCCACCAGGAATATGATATTTTTTTTTGAATCGGCCATAATTTATTTAATTTAAATATTGTGTGTTTAATAATTCAAGTTCCAGTTCGCGGCATACCTTATTAATTATTGCAACGGTATCTTCAATCATACCCGGAAACTGATCCAGCATGGTGCGCTTATATGCATTTTCCTGTATCATTTTTGCCACTTCTTCATATCTTGGATCAATTCCCATGATGGCGAAAGAAGGAATAATTTTGTGTACTGTTTCATATACCATTTCCCAGTCTGCTGCAGCAGCGCTTACTTTCATTAACTCCACCAGCGGGGGTGTTTGTTTCAGATAAAGTGAAATCATCTCTTTCATCAGCACAGGGTTTGATTTTGTCTGTCGGCGCAGATAATCCAAATTGATATGGGTTTCCGCTGTTACAACCGGGGAAGCATTTTGCAGCCGGTGTTCTTTCACATGACTAATTATTTTATTGTATAAAAGGTCTTCGTTCAAAGGTTTGGCGATATAATCATTCATGCCTATCTGCCTGCATTTATCCAGGTCCACCGTAGTAACATCAGCTGTTAGAGCTATTATTGGAAGATCCAGGCGAAGGGTATTGCGGATGTACTGTGTACATTCAATCCCATTCATCTCAGGCATCTGCAGGTCCATCAGGATAATATCATAGCGCCCGTTTTTCAATTTCTCTATCGCTTCAAGCCCGTTGAACACCACCTCAAAAGTGAAGCCGAAATCATCCAGCAAGGTCTTTATCAGTAGCTGATTCAGTGGGATATCTTCCGCCACCAATACGTGCAATGACTTGAGCTTCCCCTCTTGCTCGAGCAATTCCTTTTGCATAGATGGAGTTCCCATAATTAACTCTCCCTTGGGTTTTTGGAAATCAAGGATAAAGCGGAATGTTGTACCCTGTTTTAATTTGCTTTCCACACTTATCGCGCCTCCCTGGTGTTCCACCAACTCCTTTACAATGGCAAGGCCCAGGCCCGTACCTCCAAAGAGCCTTGACGTTTGACTGGTGGCCTGCTGAAAACTTTCAAAAATAGAACTTACTTTTAAGGCATCAATCCCAATACCTGTGTCCGCGAGAATAAATTCAAGGCTGATTTTTTCTTCGTCTTCCCCATATATATTTATTTTTATGCTGATTTCTCCCACTTCGGTAAACTTTACCGCATTGCTAACCAGGTTTAGTAAAATCTGGTGGAGCCTGGTCATATCTCCTATTAATATTTGCGGTATTGCAGGGTCAATAGCTAAAATCATCTTCAGGTTTTTTTCCTGGAGCCTGTATTCAAAAAGGTTAAGAATAGTTGCCAGCGAATCACGGAGATTAAATAAATTTTTTTCAAATTCCATTTTACCGGATTCCACCTTGGCCAGGTCCAGGATGTCATTGATCAACACAATCAATGCATCACCTGAAACTTTGATTGCCTCCAGGTATTCCCTTTGATGTGGAGAAAGCTCCATTTTCAGGATTACCTTAGTGAAGCCTACGATCGCATTCATTGGCGTGCGGATTTCATGGCTCATATTCGAAAGAAACTGCTGCTTGGCCTTCATGGCATCTTCGGCGATGCGCATGGCCTTTTCTGCACGATCCTTGGCATTGATCAGCTCACGCTCTGTTTTCTTTTGTTCTGTAATATCACGGGCGATGAAAACTATTCCCTGAATCTTCCCTGCTTCATTTTTATATACCGAGCCATTACACAATACTTCTGTGATCTGGCCACTATTGTGCTTTAAAGTAAGTGGCAGGTTCGTCACGAATCCATACTGTATAATTTTTTTATAAGCGGCGCTCGCTTCATGCGGCTGGGTGCAGTAATTAAAGAAATCGGTATTTAAGAGCTCTCTTCTTGTGCAGCCTGTGATAAGCATCGAGGCCCCATTAACATCTGTGATTTTCCCATCAAGGTCGATCGCAAAAAGTGAATCAAGGCTGGCTTCTATCAGGCTACGTGTATAAAGCGTATCCTTCCGGAATCCTTCTACCTGCTCTTTTTTGTCGTGGATATCCGTATTCGTTCCAATCCATTGAATGATTTTTCCGCGCGAATCTTTTTGAGCTACGCCCCGCACCAGGTGCCAGCGAAACGTTCCGTCGCTCCTTCTGAACCGTTGCTCGATCTCGAAATCCTGTCCCGACCTCAATGCAAGCCGCCACGTATCCCTTAAGAGCTCAAAGTCTTCCGGATGCACCACTTTCTTCCCTTCCTCCGACATCGCTTCCTGTAGCGTTAAACCGGAATATTCAATCCATTGCCTGTTGAGATAATTAATTCGTCCGTCAGGCGTGCAAGTCCATACTTTCTGAGGCATCACATCTGCCATAAAACGAAACCGCTCTTCACTTTCTTTGAAATTTTGCTTCACCTTGCGCTGGGCAGTAATGTCAACGAGCATATTTACTGCGCCGGTAAGTACACCCCCGGAATCAAAGATGGGTTGGGGATAGGGCTGGATATGTTTTCGCTCCCCCGTTGGTGTTTCGATGATGATCTCCTGATCGAATACGGGCCGTCCTTCCCGTAACGTAATGGCCATCGGACATTCGTCTAAGGAGAGCAGGCTGCCATCGGTACTATAAATCTTCCATGATCCGCACCAAAGTTCTTTTTCAAGCTCGGGAACCCGGCCCCACAGCGCCACAGCTGCCCGGTTAAATTGGGTGATATATCCTTTAGCATCACAGGTATAAATGGCCGCTGGTAGCAATTCAAGAATCTGTGAAAAATCAGATTCCTTATGCAACTGAGATACATCGCTTACAAATGATTTATTTTTAAAATTTCCCATAACCGATAATGCTTATCAGCTCTCTTTTTTGGTTTCCATATTTTTCAATTCGTGGGCGAGCTCGGCACAAGCCTTCATGCATACCTGTTCTATTTTCAATGCCATTTCCCTGATGCTTTCAATATTATCCTGGTTCCCGGCATAATCCTGGATGGTTTTTGCCATTCTCTCATATTCATTACTAATGCCTACAATCGAGAAGGAAGGTATGAGCTTATGTGCAGATGACCGGATGGTATCCCAGTCAGTGGCCAGCGCGCCTTCCTTTAAATTATTAACAAGAACCGGTGTTTGCTCCAGGTATAAGCGTATCATCTCCCGCATCAGCAGCGGATTCTTTTTGGTACGGGCAATTATATAATCCAGGTTGGAAATCTTGTTCCCGCTTTTTTGCTGCGGCTCTATTCGAGTCTTTGAAACACCCACACGTGCGTTCGATTTTTTCAGAACATTGATTATCTTATTGAATAAAATTCGTTCGTTGATAGGTTTGGCTATATAATCATTCATTCCCACCGCTTTGCATTTCTCCAGGTCCACTGTAGTTACATCAGCGGTAAGGGCAATAATCGGGACCAGGGAAGACAATGTGTTACGTATCAGCTCCGTGGCCTCAAAGCCATTCATCACCGGCATCTGAAGGTCCATAAGAACCAAATCAAAATGGGATGCTTTCATCTTCTCGATGGCAATTTTACCGTTTTCAGCAATCTCAAATTCAGAGCCAAAATCACTAAGCAGCGTTTTCATCAGCAATTGATTCAGAGGTATGTCCTCCACAACCAATATCCTGATATCTTTTAAGTCAGATCCCTTTTCAAGATCCAGCTGCGATTCCTCCACTACTTGCATCTCTGCCTCTTTGCTGGGTTTGTTAAAGGTTAGAAAGAAGGTGAATGTGGATCCTTTATCCAGCTGGCTTTTTACTTTAATGGATCCCCCTTGTTTCTCCACAAGCTGCTTCACAATTGCCAGGCCCAGGCCTGTGCCGCCATATAACCTCGCAGTGCTGCTGGATGCCTGGTGGAAATTTTCGAAGATATCATCCATTCGCTCCGGCGCAATGCCTATACCACTGTCGGTAATAGCAAATTCAATGGTTGCTGTCGACTCATCTTCCCTGAAAAGTCTTACTGCCACTATGATATGTCCTTTCTTGGTGAACTTCACTGCATTACTCATCAGGTTGAGTATGATCTGGTGCAGACGCACCGGATCGCCCATCAGTACCGGCGGGATATTCGGGTCAAATAATTTACCCAGGTTCAGATTCTTCTCCTGCATCCGCGTTTCAAACAAATGGATCATAGCGGTAAAGGAAGACGCAATCTTAAACGGTATATTTTCAAAAACCATCTTGCCTTCATCCACCTTAGCCAAATCGAGAATATCATTTATTAAAACAAGCAAAGTCTCTCCCGATATTTTTATGGCATCCAGATACTCCTTCTGTTTCATGCTTAAATCGGTTTTCAATACCACTTTGGTAAATCCAATGATTGCATTCATTGGCGTGCGGATCTCATGACTCATATTGGAAAGGAATTGCTGCTTGGCGCGCACCGTGTCTTCCGCTCTCTTAAGCTCTTCCCTCACCTGTATACGTTCAGTGATATCCTGTGCCGTACCCGACATCATGACTGCGTTTCCATCTTTATCAAGACTTATAATCCCATGAGAATTGAGAATTTTCTCCTCGCCTTTTTTGTTGATAATACGATGGTCGAATTGAAAAGGCTTCTTATCCCCGGTGGCACGAAGGATGATATCGTTTACCATCTCTTTGTCATCAGGGTGTATATAGCTTAAATAGGCTTCATAGGTGGCTTCAAACTCCTGTGGCTCTAGGCCATAAATGCGGTAAAGCTCATCCGACCATGAAATAAGATTGGGTTTCATATCCCATTCCCAGCTGCCTATATGCGCCATTTGCTGGGCTTGCGACAATTGTTTAATCGTCTTATTTATTTTTTGATCTGCAAGCTTTCGTTCTGTGATATCCTGTAAGGTGCCACTCATTTTTACTAATTCATTTTCCTGGTTCACTTCCGTGGTGCCCTGTGCATGCAGTATTTTAAAGTTATTATTTTTGGTATGTATTCTGAAATTAAAATTAAAAGATTTCTTCTTTGCAATAACATCCTCCATTATATTTTTTACCATCTCCGCATCCTCCGGAACAATCCATTTCCTTGGCTCAAAGGGATAAACCGGCTTCTCAATATCATATTCATAAATCCTGTAAAGCTCATCCGACCAAAAAAGTGAATTGGTAGCCATATCCCATTCCCAACTTCCAATATGGGCCATGGCCTGTGCCTGGGAAAGCTGTTGCAATGTTTTTGCGATCTTCTCATCCGAAAGCTTTCGATCGCTGATATCACGGGTCACTTTAACAAATCCTGTTAATTGGCCTGCCTCATCAAAAAGCGCAGTGTAAATTATATGGGCCCAGAATAGCGTCCCGTCTTTGCGCACCCTGTATCCCTCCTTCTCGTGACGTTTATGTAATTCTGCAAATTTTAAATTCCTGGTGGGTTCATTCTCCATTAATTCTTCAGGCGTATAAAAAACAGAAATATTTTTTCCTATAATTTCCTCCGCCTTATATCCTTTAATTCTTTCCGCTCCTTTATTCCAGGTAATCACATTTCCTTCTGCATCAAGCCTTATGATGGCATAATCCACGACCTCATTCACAAGGATATGATAACGTTCTTCACTCTGCCGCAGGCCTTCACTGGCTTCCTGCTGTATCTTAAACAGCATTAATATCGCGTCATTCTGAACTTCCACAAAATAATCCTCCAGCTGCCTAATGATATTGAGAACAACTTCTATATCCTGGCTATATTCAGGGAGGAACTTCAACAAGCCTTGTTTCTGAATGGTATAAATCAATACCAGGTCTGATGGATGAATATCACCTTTACGGATGCCCGGCATCTGATCATCTTCCCATTGCTTCAAGCCAATCCTGGCATTTTCACGGGCAGTGCCGTCCTCGAGTGATTTAACAAATTTCTCAACGCTGGTTTTGGAAAGATTATATAATTCTTCTTCGGGTAAATGAGCAAAGAATTTCATCAAAGGCACATCATACTTCTTGAGTAAGCTTAGATTCTCCCGGCTGAGTTCTTCCAGCTTATGCTTAAGGAGAAAATCTGAATACCCTATTAAATCTTTCATTTTAAATCAATACTTTGTTTATTGAAAACCGGCGACGGCCTAACCTAAATTTTATTCCTCTTCCTTTCCCGCTTGCCCTACTTCATCCAAGGATACCCTCCTATGGTGCTGAAGT
>JBBRJE010000124.1:0-8059 GCA_038219845.1 Bacteroidia bacterium | reverse complement strand
CCTTGCCTTGCCAAAAAAACCAATCATCACCCGTTATGCCGACACTTTAATTTGCAGTAATAGTAATGGTGTAATGTACCAATGGTATAAAAATAATATAATGATTCCCGGTGCCACCAAAAGGAAATATGTACCTACAGTGCCTGCCTACTATAGTGTTAGAGTAGATAGCCCTTATTCGTGTCCCTCCACCTCCGACCCTATGGCGATTAATAATATAGGTATAAGGAATACGTTGAGCTCCATCAATGTGGAAGCATTGCCTAATCCATTTATCCTGAATATAACCATAATCATAAATGAAATATTCACAGCGCCTGTAATTATTGATATCTACAGTGTGGAGGGTAAAATAATAAAGCATTTGCAATCCACAGCTAAAGAAACGGTGGTGCCAACTGATGATCTGGCAGGAGGGATTTATTTTGTGAAAGTAACCACCGATAAAGGAAGCGGCTTGCTGAAAATGATTAAAGAATAATACATCTCTGCAATGAGGCGCTGAACTGAAGCACTTTTTATTTCCTTACCCTTATTAATAAATTAGGGTTTAAAATGATATTCGAGCTGCTTCGTCCGCTGGCAAATAACTCCAAACGTATCCGGAACTTAATAAAAAACCAGAGCATGCTTCGGAGGATTTCTTTAATTGGATTTTGAATTAGAATCAGGCCCGGAAGAATTTTCACTTCATTAAAGCCACAGTTCAGCATGACTTGTTTGGCCGAAGAAGAATTTAAATAATTTTCATGGGTGAAATCTCCGTTAGCAAAAACAGAAGCATATAAAGAGTCCATATTGGGTGTACGGAAAATAGCGATCCCATTGGGTCTCAAGGCATCTTTCACCAGGATAAGCAGGGCTACCAATTCATCTTTGGTGAAATGTTCGATGATGTCAATGCCGGTGATCAGGTCGAAGGTGGTTTTATTATTTTGAAGGAATGATATGATATCTCCCTGCTGCACCCCACTGATACCAAGGGTATGGGCTACTCCTACCATTTCTTCGCTGATATCAATTCCTATAACATTCGTATAGCCTGCATCATTGAATGTCTTCACCAGGCTACCAATCCCACATCCAATATCAACGATTTTAATGCTCTTCTCTTTGGAGGTCAGGGGCAGTATCTCCCGGTTCAACTGGATTGCTTCTTCTTTGAGTTTCTTTGTATAATTGGTTTCATTCCTGCCCAGCTGGCTGCTATAATATTGCTTATAAAAAATTTCACGGTATTGAAGCATACGGCGAAGTACGAATTAATAATTTGGATTAGGAAATTTGGTTTAAATGTATTGAAGAGAAATTAAAGTTACAATGCAACACGACGATGATATTACGAAACTTGAAAAAAAATAAAAGAATTTTGGAGTTGTATCCTCCCTTCCAAACTCCAAACCTTACAACACTACTTCCCCGTCAGACCAATATCTCCACAATTCCCCTGTAATTTCCCACTCCTGTTGAAACCTGCTTTTAAAAATTGTATCATTGCTCTACTATTAAAAGATGCTTAAACTTTCATACCAGGGTAAATTAATTGAAGCCGGCGTGGATGAAGCCGGACGTGGATGCCTGGCTGGCCCTGTGTTTGCTGCGGCGGTGATCTTACCTAAAAAATTCAGGAATAAGCAAATCAATGACAGTAAACAGCTGGATGAAGATACCCGCAACAAACTCCGGGAGCTGATTGAGCGCGAGGCTATAAGCTTCGCCGTTGCCTATATCAGCGAAACGGAAATTGATCAGATCAATATTCTGAAAGCCAGCATCAAAGCCATGCATAATGCTTTGGAGCAACTTTCACATACCCCGGAACTGATACTGGTGGATGGCAACCGCTTTTATAATTACAAATCTATTAAGCACCATTGCATTATCCAGGGCGACGGACTTTACCAAAATATTGCGGCTGCAAGCATCCTGGCAAAAACCTATAGGGATGATTTTATGAAAAAGGCACACGAACAATTCCCTCACTATAACTGGCATTCGAACAAAGGATATGGCACACGGTCGCATGTAGAAGCCATTCGTAATATGGGATATAGCCCACTTCACCGAAAAACATTTGTAGTGAAATCATTACAGCAAAGGGAATTATTTGCAGATTAAGAAATATTGATTACGGCACTGTTCCGTTCATTCAGCTTGTAAATTTATGAGATCAGTAAATAAATTTCTTAAATTCTTTGGACTGTTTTTCTCACCGGAATTCTACCATTTCATCGCATTAAACACATATACTGGTTTTCATCGCTATTTGTTTTTAAAAAAGATACGCAAACAATTTCCCGGAACTATTATCCCAGAAGATTTGATTATTCTTAATCCATCCCAAATAAAGATCGGAAAAAAAACCATCATCAGCAGCGGTTGCAGCTTGGTGTGTAATGAGCTTCCACATCCCGGAAGCATCACTGTCGGAGATCAGGTAATCCTCGGCTGCCATACATCCCTGTTCGCCGGTTCAGGAAAAATAATAATTGAAAACAATGTAGATATCGGACTGAATGTGGTTATTACCACCCAGAGCCGCAGCCTCAAACAAAATCCCATCAGCGAGCCGGTGAATTTCGCCCATGAATACGGAGAAATAATTATCGGTGAAGGAACACTCGTGGCATCAAATGTTACCATTTTATCTGGCAGCACGCTGGGGAAATTCTGTAATATTGCCGCAGGCGCTGTAGTCCAGGGGAAATATCCTGATTATACCACCTTGGCCGGAAACCCCGCCAGACCTTTGCCCCGGATTAAATTTAATCACGAATAAGATGACATTTGGAACCGAAGAAATTGTGAAGTCCTGCTTACAAAACATCTATGAAGAATTGGGAATTCATAATGAAGTGAACAACGCTACTATTATCTATGGCCCTGAAGAGGGAATCAATTCCTTGTCTCTGGTGCGATTGATCGTTGATATAGAAGAAATGGTACTAACCAATTCCGGAAAAAATATTGTCTTGGCTGATGACCGTGCATTAAGCATGAAAAATTCCCCTTTCTATTCCGTGACTACCCTATCAGCATATATTACTACCTTAATTCATGAGCAATAAAGGCACAATCCTTATCACCGGTGCCAGCAAGGGTATCGGGAAATCGTTGGCAGATCATTATCTGGGGATAGGATTTAAGGTTATTTCAATCAGTCGCAGCCCAGGCCCTGAGAAAGAAAATCATATACAGTACCAGGCAGATATAACCAATGAAGAGGAAGTGAGGCAGGTGATCACACAGCTTAAGCAAAACAAAATAACGATTGACGTGCTTATCAATAACGCCGGCATCGCTTCCATGAATTTCATGGTCACCACATCCTTTGCCAAAGCCACGGAAATTATCAATACCAATTTTTTAGGGGTTTTTCTTATAACGAGAGAGATTTCAAAGATGATGATCCGCAAGAACATGGGAAGGATTATTAATATATCCTCAGTCTCAGTGCCGATGCACCTGGAATGGCAAAGCGTATATGCTGCATCAAAATCCGCGTTGGAAGAATTTACAAGAATCATCGCCAAAGAGCTTGCACCATTTCATATCACCGCCAATATATTGGGCCCGAACCCGGTGGATATAGGGCTTATAAAGAATATACCGGTGAAAAATTTAGAGAAGGTTATTAATCAACAAGCCGTTAAAAGGCGGGGTGAATTACAGGATATCATTCATTGCCTCGATTTTTTTATGGATGAAAAGAGCGCCTTCATCACCGGTCAATCCCTCTACCTTGGCGGGGTATTTTAATCATGGATCAATTCTTCAATCTATTGCTTAAGCATTCCGGTTGTATTGCTTTTATTGAGAAAGGGAAGCATTATAGCTATAAAATTTTTATCGATGACATCCTGCAAACAGAAAAGGAGATCAGGGGACAGCGCGCCGTAGCACAGGAAATTATCTCCTGGGATTTTGTGCCTGAGTATAAGAATATAGTTTTACTTTTTGCCTATGCCCGCTGCAATGCCCTTATCTTTCCCGCGAACAATAGGAGCCTGGTGGCGGATGATGATGTAAAAATAATTAAAGCTTTTAATACTGAAATAAAACTTAAGCCCGGTATCCAAAATGTATTCACCGCTGAATTAAAAAAACGCGATACCCCGGGACTCCTCCTCACCTCATCCGGCACGGGAAATAATAAAAAAGAAGTCCTGCTCGACTTTGGTATGCTTTGTAATAAATATTTAAAGCTAACCTCAAAATACACCACCGTATTGGCTTTCAGCCTGGAACATATTTCCGGAATCGAAACCTTGCTTAGCATCCTTGCCCCCGGCGGAACCATTGTACTGGTGCCGGATCGTAATTTATTTGAAATTGCTTCTGCGGTTAAAGAGCATAAGGCATCTCTTCTTTCATGCACGCCGGGTTTCTTAATTCAACTATACCTGAAGAATTTGCTTACAACGGACTTTTTTGAATCTATCGCGATCATCAACTGTGGTGGTGAGCCCTTAACATCATATTGGCATGAAATACTTCAAACCGCGATACCCTGGATTAAAATAAACCAGGCCTTCGGCACCACAGAAACAACAAATTTAC
Source organism: Bacteroidia bacterium (assembly GCA_038219845.1). Lineage (GTDB taxonomy): Bacteria > Bacteroidota > Bacteroidia > UKL13-3 > UKL13-3 > CAINMV01. The sequence continues at coordinate 3,499 of JBBRJE010000124.1, read as the reverse complement.
GAACCACAACCGATAGCCGGGATGTCACGAAATTCAAGCCGGGGATTTATAAAAAAGATTATGATGTAAAAGAAAAGATACTTTATCTGAAGAATCAAAATACGATGCTTGGATATTGGAATGATAATAAATTATTAAGTGATCTCTGGATCAAAACATCGGATCTGGTGGAAATAGATAAGGAAGGCTTTATCAGGATCATGGGCAGGGAGGAGAAGAATATAAATGTTGGGGGGAAGAAGCTTAATCCGACCGAAGTAGAGGAACTATTGATGCAATTGAAAGCAATAAAGTATGCGAAAGTTTATGGAGAAGAAAATTTGATATTAGGCCAGATCGTGGCTGCTGATATACTTACAGACACTAATGATTTCGAAGAATTAAAAAAGCATATCCGCCGGCACTGCCTCAGTGTGCTTGAAGAATATAAAATACCGGTAAAAATTAATAGAATAAATGAATTGCCTATTACCGCGCGCTTAAAGCTAAAATGATCCAGGGATGGATGCTGAAATCTACGCCTGGGCCGGGTGATTAAGCCCATCATTTTCTATCAGGCCATCTTTCAAACGAACGATTCTTTTAGCATGCTTGGCAATATCCTCTTCATGCGTTACCAGGATAATGGTATTTCCTTTCGCATGCAGCTCAGCAAACAAGAGCATGATTTCAACTGAAGTTTTTGAATCGAGGTTGCCTGTGGGTTCATCAGCCAAAAGTATGGCAGGACTATTTACCAGCGCCCTTGCCACAGCCACCCTTTGTCGTTGACCGCCCGAAAGTTCATTGGGTTTATGGGTCATTCTGTCGGCCAATCCCACGCCTGTAAGCACATTCCGGGCCCTCTCATCCCTTTGATTTTTTTTAATACCTGCATATATTAAGGGCAAAGCCACATTCTCCAGGGCGCTAAGCCTGGGCATCAAATTAAAGGTCTGGAATACAAAACCGATTTCCTTATTCCGGATTTCGGCGAGTTCATTATCACTCATCCCACTTACATCATGGTTATTTAAAATATAGGTGCCGGAGCTTGGGGAGTCGAGGCAACCAATCATATTCATCAATGTGCTTTTGCCTGAGCCTGAAGGTCCCATCAAAGCCACATATTCGCCTTTCTCAATGGTTAGATCGATGCCTTTCAGAACCTCTAGCATCTCTTTCCCCATCAGGTAGTTTTTACGTATTGCTTTTAAGCTGATCAGTGCCATATATGACTGCTATCCAAAAAATTTCAGAATCAGATTATTCAATCATCCAGGTCTCCCTGCCTTTTATTAATTTATCCAAATCACCAGGGCCTCTTTGTTGAAGCGCGATCTCTATCTGGTTATTCAATCCGTCGTCATAGGTCTGACGATCTTCTTTATAAAATATACCGAACGGACGTGGCAAGTGATTTTCCAATGAAGGATTGTCGAAAAACCGCGTAAGTATCGTGGCTTTGATGCGGTCTGTCTCATCATGGATCCATAGATCATTAGCACTCGCACCCCCGGAAATATCCACTACAACGGGTTTAAATCCATCCAGACGGATTCCTTTATCACCATTCTCACCAAAAACCAAAGGCTTACCGTCTTCCATAAATATCGTTTCCAGCTTCTTGCTACTTTTCTCGGTAAATATCTCAAATGCTGCATCATTAAACACATTACAGTTCTGGTAAATTTCCACGATGCTTGTGCCTTTATGTTCGTATGCACGCTTCAATACATATTGCAAATGCTTTGGATCCCGATCCATGCTGCGCGCCACAAATGTGCTGTCGGCGCCCATGCATAAGGCAGCAGGATTGAATGGATGATCCAATGACCCCATGGGAGTCGACTTCGTCACTTTTCCTGTTTCCGATGTGGGAGAATACTGGCCTTTGGTTAAGCCATAAATCTGGTTATTAAAAAGCAAAACATTAAGGTCAAGATTGCGTCGAAGCAGATGGATAAAATGTCCGGCGCCAATACTTAATGAATCACCATCTCCGGTAACCACCCATACACTTAATTCAGGACGGGTCATCTTAAGGCCTGAGGCAACGGCGGTGGCACGGCCATGGATGGTATGCATACCATAGGTTTCCATATAATAAGGAAAACGAGAGGAGCATCCAATGCCGCTTACAAATACAAATTCTTCCTTCGGTCTTCCGAAGTCGGGCAGCACGGTTTGTACCTGCTTTAAAATACTATAGTCCCCGCAACCCGGGCACCAGCGCACTTCCTGGTCGGTTACCAGATCTTTTGATGTAAATAGTTTTTCTACAACTTCAGCCATGATGAATGATTAATAAATTATTGGAATTGTACAAATGTAGGGAAAGTATTGCGTATTTCGTATAGGGTATTTCGTATTGTGTAAATACATAGGTATCGATTCGAAAACACGATATATTGGTATTTGGTGTTAAGTAAAAAAATGTTGTTTCAGGAATGTATTTAGGTTATACCTAATACGTTATACTTAATACGTTGTAGGATTCACGTGCCCTAATGAAACTTCTTAGCTCCGGCCTGTATCACTTGTTGCAGGGTATTCTCTATGGGTACGAGCGGGCATGACCAGGAATCGCCATAAGCGCAATTTGGATTATAGCATAAATTAAAATCAATATTTGATACTGAATCCCTGGGTGTCTCAATGTCCAGGTATCTGCCGCCTGCATAGGTTTCCGTACCGTTAGAAGCATCGCTGAACGGGATAAAAAGCATGGTGTTTTTTGCCTCTCCCTCCTCCCTGCCTGCATTCTTATAGATGGTGAGATGACATGAGTCATTCATCAGCTTGAAATAAGCCATCCCCCAGCGTATAAATGGATATTTTCGGTTTAAGGTATGTTCAATTTCAATGATCTGTGTGGAATCAAATTTCACAATACGGGCGTTCACCGAATAATTTTTATCTATCTTAAAATATTCAACGCCTTTGAACTTATTCCGATCAGTGGATGTAAGGGGAGAGGTATTCTCATCGGCAAAAAGTTTATCAATATTTTTCCGATGCTCTAAGACTTTGGTAGTATAATCGTCGGTTGGTAGTTTGCAACCATATAAAAAAAGAAGAAATAATAGAATTTGAAAAAGTCTATGCATACTTTCTGATAGCCGTTTTAGCAAAAATAAGATTAAATCTGAATTATTCCAGACAATTTTATTTTCTTATAAAACCTTTTTCTCAGCGCATTGCATAACATCGATTGCAGAACTATTATTATGCAGAATTCCAATAACATTACAATTTTCAGCTTTCCATAACAGAGGAATGGTATATTTAAATACCCTTATCACTACTTGCTTTTCATCCATCGGAATAGTTGGAGAATTTATTTTTAAACCTGTTTTAACGGTAAGCATTTTGCGGAATACATCGTTATGCTCATAGTTAAAGATATGATTCAAACCCTCTTCTTGTCTACCAATAATTTTACCTTCAGTTAAGCCAACACTTAAATATACATCATGAGGAATATTTTTTGTGCATTCCATTTTTACTGATACAATAA
>JBBRJE010000123.1:0-8065 GCA_038219845.1 Bacteroidia bacterium | reverse complement strand
GGTGTTATCAATAAGTCAAAGATACATTTTGAAAGCAAATCACAACTTGAACTGGCTAAGGAAACGGACTTCATCAGGTGTTATCAATAAGTCAAAGATACATTTTGAAAGCAAATCACAACCCTGGCCGGTCGGCAGTGTACCGGAAACCGGGTGTTATCAATAAGTCAAAGATACATTTTGAAAGCAAATCACAACTGAAATCGAATACTCCACACACTTCAAGCAGGTGTTATCAATAAGTCAAAGATACATTTTGAAAGCAAATCACAACGATTAATATTATATATACTATTGCCCGCGAGGTGTTATCAATAAGTCAAAGATACATTTTGAAAGCAAATCACAACCTGAGGATTCATTGTAGTATCAACTTTAAAGGTGTTATCAATAAGTCAAAGATACATTTTGAAAGCAAATCACAACGTTCAAATGTTTCACGTAACTTTGCTAAAAGGTGTTATCAATAAGTCAAAGATACATTTTGAAAGCAAATCACAACGGAGTAGGTGATTTGCTTTCAAAATGGCGTTTAAATACGGGAAACCCGTAAAACAATCCTCACCCCCCCTAATCCTTCACCAATTTCTTTACCATCATCCCTTCGGAGGTTGTTACGCTCACCAGGTAAATTCCGCTGGCCTGACCTGTTAGGTTTAGAAGAATTTCCCGGCTTAAAATATTTTCTTTGAATTCACGGATCAATTTGCCATTGATATCGGTGATTTTTATTACCGCGTTTTGTGCTACCGAAAACTCAAGTCCGAGGATAAATAATCCGGAACCAGGGTTAGGACTCAGTTCGAATTTCTTCAGGCTGCTGAGGCTTTGTATACCGAAGGGCGGCGTTACATTCACTTCACGTTGCACGGTGATGGCCTTATTACCGCTGCCATCGGTGACGTCATAAAGTAAAATATATTTACCCAATACATTGGTGAGTACGGTACCCGTGATTACCGGAACAAGGTTCTTATAATAATTATCTGTGATGCTCACACCCGGATCAGTGAAAGCGGATCCGCGGGTGATATTCATGATTGCCGACCCCAATAAGGTGATCACCGGCTTCTGCGTATCGCGTACAATCACCTTACGGAATTTCAACCTGATATTCCCGGCATTGTCTGTGACCTGGTAAGTGATGGTATAAGAGCCAAGCGTAGAAGTATCCACCACGCCTGCAATAATAATTTTCGAGGTGACATTACCATCGGCCAGATCGGTGGCTGTTGCGCCCTGTTCGTTATAAGGAGTATGAACCTCTACGTAAACTGTGTCCGTGCCAATAAGCGTAATCACCGGCGCCGTCTTATCGGCAGTAACTTTCACTATACGGATCTTTTCATCGGCTGCATTCCCGCTGCTATCCTTCACATTATAACGAAGCTGGTTAAGGCCTAATACGGTATTATTCACGGTTCCGGTTCTAATAATATTTGCAGTGATATTTCCATTCACATTATCAAAGGCCGTGGCTCCCGGATCGTTATAATTATATCCTATCTCCACGCTATCCGGATTATTGCCCAGGAGGGTGATTACAGGCTTGGTACGGTCACCAATGATCATCACACTATAATCTTCCACCTCGCCATTGCTCATGGCGCTACAGCCGTCGAGCACTGCACTGCCGAAGTATGCCGCGAATCGTATGCGGGTCATCCCCGGCAGGGCTGTATTGGGTACAGAAATATTTCCGGAAATAACAGATGCAGCAGTATTCTGCACCTGACCCAATAACTCCGTTAATGAAAATTGTCCATCCTGGTTGGCGTCGAGCCAGATGCTCCAGGTTTGACTGATATTGGTAGGGATGCGTTCCACCGCAATAAAATTACCGGTAGACCCTTTTTCCAATTGTGCGATCTGCCGGTCTGAATAATCATGATAGCCATAAACCTGGGTGCCCACATTATTCATCATTCCCACCTGCACGTGTGAGATACCTATGGTTGTTTGTCCGGCGGTGAAAGTAGGGACACATAAAAGATGTGCATTAATAAATGCAACCTTAGTCACAGCATCGCTACCCATTCCATTGGTGGCAGTTAAAGCAATCGTATAAGCTCCTGCTGAATTAAAAACAACCCTTACCAAACCATTCGCCAAGGAGCTGTTAACTAAAGTATAAGTAGAAGGCGTGATGGTCCAGGCGTATGATACAGCGCCGTTTTTCGACATGTCGAACAAAGTCACGGTATCCCTCGTTGCAGGATTTTTATTGGTGGCGTCGAAATCGGCCACAGGTTTTTGCGAAACAGGCAGTATCACCACTTTCTTAGAAGTGGTGGTGCTTCCGCAAGTCTGGTCATACATGGTGGCAAAATATACACCTGCTGTGCTGTATTTAAAAGGGAATATAGATTTATCGCTGATGGTGTCAAAGGATGCATTGCCATCAAAATCAAATTTATAAATGCTATTGGGCAGCGAATAATTTTTGAATATATGGATTGCATTTACATAACCCGTATCATTGGCCAGCAGCTGCAATAAAGTATTGGATGAATCTTTTTCAATAGAAGTCCAGTCGGCTTCAAACCCTGCTGCGGTAAGGCTTCCATTGGTACGTTCAATGATATAGAATGAACCACTGTAAGAAGTAAGTGTGCCAGGGCTATTGGCTGCTGAGAATCCGGTACCGTTAAATAATGGAACACCGTTTACAGAATCCTTGCCGTCGTATATCCGTAATACATCGCCATTGGCAAAATTGAACGACTTGAAAGTCAATACCACCTTATGCACGCATGGCACGGAGATCGTGAATTCACAATTCTCCGAATTACTATAATTGCCAATATTATCTCCACTGTCATAAATTTTACCCTGCTTGATATTGCTCGTGGTGATGGGGAAGCACATCACCACACGGTCCTTAACAGAGATATAGGCAGTCTTGCAATATTTGGTGCTGCTGCCAATGATATTTCTACTTGTAAGACAAATGGTATAATAACCCGGTTCATAAAATAATATAGAAGGACTGGCCATGGTATCATTAGTTCCATTTGAATAGAGGAATCCCTGGGCATTAGAGCTGGCATCCTGGATCACCTCCCATTTCCATCCTGTGGTGCCATATTTGGAGAGGTCGGTTAAGATGATTTCATCATTCAAATCAATCACCCGCTTATTGGAAACAAAATCGGCTTCCGGTATGCGTGTAGGAGTAACGATCTTTATTGTGAAGTAGCCTGTATCGCTTCCAATACAATTTTTGGCGATCAGCCTGATTTTATAAGTGCCAAGAGCGGTGAAGCGGAAGGATGCATCTTTGGTGGTGCTGTCGTTGATGCCGTCGCCGTTTACATCCCAGGTGTATTTATTTCCTGCGCCGGTGGTAAGGTTGGTATAACGCATCAGGCTGTTGATATAACCTATTGTATCTGCGCTGATCATTACTTTTGGCTTGATATTATCATTGGCAATCCATTGCGCTATAAAGCCGCTGTCGCTGCCGGCAATATTAGTTTGCATTTTTATAAAGATAGCGCCGCTATACGCATAGAGCGTATCAGGAACAGTAGCCCCGGTGAATCCATTGCCGCTGTGCAGGGCGATGCCGGTGGTATCGTTGTCGCCATCGTATACCTTTACAAAATCATTGGCCGCCATTCGAAACGTTTTAAACTTAAGCTTGATGGCACCGCTGCAAATGGGCTTAATCAAAAAAGTACAGGTTTCATTATCGCCATAATTTCCATCAGGACCGCCGCTGTCCATGATTACACCGCTTTTGAAATTGGTGGAAACGGCAGTATTATCACAGATGGTAAAGCCATCCGTAACAATAATATATTTTATAATCCTGGTGCTGTCGGTTCCTGCGGGGTTGCTCACAATTAATTTAACTGTGAATGTATCGGCAGTATTGTAGAAATGTTGCGGGTATTGCAATGTTGAAGTGGTTCCATCACCAAAATTCCAAAGCCAGGTGGTAGGATCATTAGTGCTCAGATCTAAATAGGAAACGATCTGCCCTACACGAACCAGCACCGGTGAGGCCGAGAATAAAGCCACAGGCTTGATATAATTTTTAGTGGTGAAGGTTTTGGTGATGCTATCACAACCCGACACGTTACATACGATAAGCTTTACAGTATAAGTTCCAGCCACATCGAAGCTCACCACAGGATTTTGTGAGGTGGCGCTGGTACCGTTTTTAAATGTGATAGTATTTGGAGAAAATATCCATTGCCATGATGTAGGGCTATTCACCGACACATCAATTAAATTGGTATTCGCGCCAACATATGGGTTGAATGAATTGCTGGTGAATCCGGCAATAGGAATAGCCAGCTGGATTACAACCGAAGTGGTGATGGTATCCTTACATCCCGCACTGCTGGTCACTATCAGACGTACCGAATACACTCCGGCATTTGTGAAGGTATGCACCGGGTTCTGAGAATTAGATACATTATTGAACCCAGAGGCTGGGTCCCCAAAATTCCAGGCCCATTGCACAATGGTACCACCAGTGCTCGCATCCGAAAATTGTATCGGCGTATTGATGGAGGTGCTGCTCATGCTGAATTGCGCCACGGGCTTCTCCACCTGTACCGCTTTGATAATAGTAGAAGTAGGCGCACCTGTTGAGGATGCGGTGACAGTGAGCTTTACATTATATACGCCGTCGAGGGAATAGGTATGCTTTGGATTTTGTAAAGTAGAAGAATTATTTGCGCCAGAGGCAGGATCACCAAAATCCCATAGCCAGCCCGAAAGAGCGTTCCCCCCGAATACATAACTCTGATCAAAGAATTGTGTGGAATCGCCACGGCAAACAGTAGAGCTTTTAAATTCCGCTACAGGTTTGCCATTTTCCTTGATCGTAACACTATAATCTTCAATCTCACCGATGATCACAGGGTTGGTGCATGCGCTGGGATAAAATGCCGTTTGTGTGGAGATGCGCATTCTCGTTTTACCACAGATGGCATTAACGGGAATATTAAATACATGCTTCTTTTCAATATACTGAGGATTAGGATTATTACTTCGATAGATGGTGTCCTTTAGGATCATTTCAGTTGCATCATCAAAAAATCCATCCCTGTTAAAATCAATCCAGGCGGCATAGGTAGCATCATTCACGCCATTGCCAAGCATAATATAAACCGAATCTTTAGCAACAGTGCTTGAATTTTTTGTAATTGTATCGTTTAAATACGTAAAGTTGTCATACCCGTAGAAATTAGCGCCAGAAGCGTTATTCAGCGTATGCATCCTGACATTAAAAATGGAAACATAAAAGCTCTGCGTGCCTTTGCTTATGCAATATCCCACCGGACGGCTACCAAAAGGAGATACAATGGTTGGCACCCTTTGTATATTAGCTACAGTGATATAATTACAGCGGGCATCAATTTTATTATCAAGCACCGCTGTGGGGCTGATATCATAACTCAGCCAGAAATAATTTTTTCCCGGCAATAACTGCTGGGAAGGGTTGATGGAGAAGGAGCTGGTAACATTCGTCACCGAATTCCCAACAGCCGTTGCAGTGTCGAATGTAGGCTTGAGGCCTGTATAAAACAGGCGGGCCCTGGTTATTTCATTTGGATTTGTTGTGCCGATAGAACTGAAATTTATATTCCCTACAGTCATCGGATTGAGCGAGCCATTGCTATTTGTTACCACTTCAATTCCAATAACCTGGTTATTGACACTGCCTTTGGTCACATCATCAAAAATAGTTTGGGTAGTGGTTGAGGATTGAAAAACCTGGGGCTGTGCAGCGACCACATTAATAGCAAAATCAACAAATTGCTGCGACCAATTCGAGCCGCCGGCAGTGGCTGGATCGTTATTCACACAAGGGTCGAGGGTGGCGTTGGTGCCATACTTGGTGGCTACACGCATGCGAATAATTCCTAATGCAGCGTTTGCAGGAAAGCTGACATTCGCATTTATAATATGTGTTCCCACATTGCCTACATCCGTTTGAAAAATGATTCTTTCACCAGTTTCGAATGTTTTATTGCCATTAAAATCAACCCATACGCTTAATGTTTGCGTATTGACACCATTGGCTACCTGGATCGATAGAGGATATGAAAAACCCCTTACACAGCTTGTGGGCACGGAAGGTATGCCGGTTTGGTTTTGGTATTGCGGGATCGTATTGTAATAGGGCTGCTGTATATTCACAAAATTTATATCACCGAAGGTTACCTTTCCGATATGGGTAAAAGAGGTAGCGAAAGCAAAATGGCCGACACCCGGTTGATCATATCCATAACCGGTATAGCTAGGTGTGCAATACTGAGATCGGGCACTGAATATTAAGATAAAATTTAAGGAAATAAGGAGTATAATTTTTTTCATGATAAACACAATTGGGAATTCATGCAATTTGATAAAAAATTACGGGAAAACAAAATTTTCGGATAAAAATGACGGTATGGTGGCAGGCTGAAATTCCCGAGTGTAGAAGCATTAGAATGCCGACAGATTCAGGATCGCTCCAGCTTTTTTAGGATCTCGTTAGTGAAAGTGTCATCAGTAGCGCCGTATCCTGTTACCAACACCCCTTTTAATCCCGATTTAGATTCAATAGCATAAACGGTGGCCTCATCTCCAGGATCAGAATTTCCTTCATAACGATACACATCCACGATCTCAAAATCATCCGCATTATATTTCCCGCCGATATATTGAATCCGGTTCTCTTCCAGGTTAAAATCAATCGTATAACCTTTCTGCTTTAATTTCTCTAATGCTTCAGATACCGGGGCATAATGTGTTTGGCGATCCATGGTTGTTGGTGATATGGGAAATGAAAATATATTTGCGTCGCAATGCGGATTAAAATAAATGATACACCCATTCCAGGAGTTTCAATTTATCTATCCTGGCGCAAAAATAATATTCTTTTATCATCGAACCCATCGAACACAATAAAATAAATCCATAATGATGTAAATTATTTTTCACTTTTGAAAACAAATTGATTCTGGAGGAAAGTTAAAGTTATTAATCAAACATGCTAATTGGACGCCCAACTAAATATGGAACCGGGATTGAAATTTTTGGTGACTATTTGGATCTAAAAAGTTTGTATGATTCAGTTCATTTCTTAGCAGGAGAAGAAGATGCCTTAGGGTATGATCTCTTCATGTGTTTTGCCTATGACATAAGAAAAGCAAACTTTAATCAAAGGGAAACAGAAACTTTTCATTTTGATAACGAGCCAATCGTTTACAAGGGAGTCAAAATCTTTTGGGCATACATTCTTATAACGGTAAAATTTATGAGGGAGAATGCAGGACTCATGCTTACGAAACCCGAGATACAGGCTGATATTTATCGCCTTGAAGCAATCGTTGAAAGTTGTTTGAAATCATATGACCTAAATATCGGCACACAAATTTTTGACTGGCTGACATTACAAAATATTCCACGAACAGAATATATTGAACTTCTCGTATCACACATAACTTTTAAGAATCTTCAAGCCAAAAATGGTAAACCTAGATTTCGAAAATTAAACAAAGGTATTAAATCTCTTTTATTGAAACATCCTGATCATAAGGACTTTAAAAAACTTGTTGACGCCGAAACAAAACGATTGAATTGTAATATAAAGGACCTTGGTTTGGATGAAGACTTTGATGAAACCGGGTTTAAATGGTAGAGCAAAATATCAATTTGCCAATTTCATCTTCTCATGTACCAATTCAATTTCCTTATCCAAATAAGGCTGGGCATAATTTACATACCTGAAAAAGGCTTTGCTGTTGGCTGCGTTACCGCTTATTTTTCGCACAAGGTGTTCTGGCATTCCTAGGGTGAGCATCGTTGTAATAGCAGCTCTTCGCATTACGTGTGAAGATAATAGATCGCAAAATCGATATCCCTTTTGTTTTTTTGTATATGTAAGTTCTGCCGGCTTTCCTTGTTTGCTTCTTTTTTTACCGACCTCATGAGTCCATTCCGCCAACTCCCCTATTTTTTTGAGGTTTTTGTTAAACTGGTTCAAGGAGATTTTTTCAAACAAATTCTTTTTGTTTTTATTCTTAATTGTATGTTTTTGTAAAATCTTAACCGCATAATC
>JBBRJE010000122.1:0-8181 GCA_038219845.1 Bacteroidia bacterium | reverse complement strand
AATCATCAAGCGTTTTATCGCTGTAACGTTCCCATTGAAGGTTTGTTATACATGATGTAATATCCATAGTAACATTGCCAGCCAAATGGTTATCCCTTTGCCGGCCAGTATTATTTTTAAATTACGTTTACCGTTTTGTATATAACTTTTTACCTCTTTCGTACTGTATCCTGTAAGGCTGCATACCTGTTCATAGCTCAACCTTTTTAGATAAAATAACTCGATACATTCCCGCTGCTGGTCTTTTAATTCAAGGATGGCCAGCTCCAGTGTCTGTAGCTTCTGCTCCTTATCTGATGCATCGTCTTCTTGATGCAGGAATCCTTCCAATTCCATATTTGAAGCTTCAAATTCCCCTTCCGGTTCATTCATGCGGATGGTGAGGCTGGGCTTGCGAAGCTGCATCAGGCTGTAATTACGGCAGACGGTGTGTATCCAGCTTTTAAAATTCTGGATCTCATGTTTGGTAAGGTCGGTGAAGAGCTTTTCGAAAATCTGCATCGCCGCATCCCGGGCTGCATCCTCATCTTTAAGGTATTTATTGCAGATAGCAAAACACATCAGCGAATGTCTTTTAAAAAGCTCGCCTACCGCAATTTTATCACCGGTGGCCTGATAATATTTCATCAGGGCTTCATCTGTTTGCTGCAGGTGCTTTAATGCCATGCTTTATTTTATGCTTCAGTAACCAGAGTACCGGAGGCAATGTACTTAGTTGCTTATCATGGCAAAGATTAAAAAAAAATCCATGGTTTATGGAAATAATCCGTTAATAACATCTAATCATAAAAAGCAATTAATTATCATACCATGAAACGCATTATCATTTATTCCGTATTCCTATTTACCATTACAGCGGCTATTGCTCAAAAGCCGGTGAATGCTAAATTGCAGAAAGCCACAGTCTACTTACAGGGGGCGCATTTATATTATACCGAAAACGTAAATTTATCGGCCGGCAATAACGAATTCATATTCGAAAATATTTCCCCTTATCTCACCGATGCTTCGTTGCAGGCCAGCAGTAAAGGCGGGGTTTTGATGGAGGTGAAGCATGTATTAAAATATAAAGAAAAAAATATTGTAGCGCGGCAATATGACAAAGAAATTCAAAATGTAGCCGATTCGCTGGAGGAGCTGGGTTATGATTTAAAAGATATCGAGAACAAATTGAAAGTGCTTTCTACAGAGAAGACGATGCTGCTGAATAATCGTATCATCAGGGGGGAGCCTTTGCGCGATTCATTGGCACTATTGCGTGATGGCATGCAATTCCTGCAGGAGAAGCTGAATTCTATTTATGAGCAGGAGCTCAAATTGGAAAAAGCAAAGAACAAGCTCCTGAAATTAAAATATAAATTAGAGGCAAGGCAAAACTTTTTGGTTTTATTGCAAAGCGGGCAAGACAATTCCGACAATACCGCTGCCCAGCCTACTCACCAGGTGGTGGTCACTTTGTTCTCGGAAACAGCAATGGCGGCACAAATTAATTTCAACTATTTTATCCAGTATGCGAGCTGGGTGCCTCAGTACGACCTGCAGGCTACCTCTGTCACGGGCAATCTACAGCTCAAATACTTTGCCAATGTAAGTCAGAATTCAGGCATCGACTGGGCCAATGTGCCGCTTACCTTAAGCTCTTCTAATCCCAATGAGGGTAATACCCGGCCAGAATTAAATCCATGGTACCTGAGCTTTGTTCAGGCACAAAATTATTATAATGGAGAAACACCTTCCAATGCAAGAATGCCGCAGGCGCAGGAAACAAAGCGGGTTGAAAGCGCAGATAAGAAAGCCGGCGAACTTGATAAAAGTTTGGAACAATATATCCAGGTTACAGAAAATATCATCCGTACAGAATATGAAATTAAATTAAATTACACCATCGCAGCCGATGGTAAATCTCATAAAGTTTTAATCAGCCAGAAAGATATCCCGATGCAATTGCAATTTGCTTCCGTGCCCAAGGTATGCGCTGATGCTTTTTTAATGGCTCGTGTTACTGGCTGGGAGGAGATGAACATTATTCCGGGAAGCGCTCGCATCTATTTCGATGGGGCTTATGTGGGAGAGATGTACCTGAATGCCACCACTACCAGCGACACCCTGAACATCAATTTAGGAAGAGATAAGAGCATTGCTATCACACGCAAAAAGATAAAAGAAAATTATAAAGAGAAATTGGTGGGTGATGATAAGATTGAAACGCGCACTATTGAACTCGTGGTGCGTAACAGCAAGAATATCCCAATTGAAATAATCCTTGAAGACCAGATTCCAGTGGTTATAGGAACCAATGATATCAAGGTAACACTGATAAAAGCTGATGGCGCCGAATTGGAAGAAGGAGCCGGAAAGTTAAAATGGAACGTAAGACTTGGAGTGAAAGATACCAAAAAGATCACCTTCACCTATGAGATCAGGCATCCAAAGAGCAAGCCGGTAGCTGGGCTGTAACTTTAAGACAGTGGTAGTGGTCCGTTAGTGATGGATACAATTTATAAAAAACGGCTTCTGCATTGACTGACCACTAGCCACTGACTACTGACTACTAACCATTGACCACTGAACAAAATACATATCCACCTCTCCTTTATTTTTTGCTTCTATCTTGCCCCTGTGTTCGCATACAAATTTATTTTTTACTAATTCATATGTAACACCGCTAATATTTATTTTGCCCGGTGCACTTGCCGATTCCATTCGTGCTGCGGTGTTTACGGTATCACCCCATATATCATAGGAGAATTTTTTGATGCCCACAATGCCTGCAACAACGGGCCCCGTATGGATGCCAATTCGTATTTCAAAAATCTGCCCTTCGAGCTCTCCCGATAAAATAGCCCTTGTTCTTTCAGTCATGAAATTTTGTATTTCTATCGCTGCTTGTACCACATCGGCGGGATGCGTTTTATTGGATGATGGAAGGCCGCCTGCCGCCATATAACTGTCGCCAATTGTTTTTATTTTTTCAATATTATTTTTTGTCATTATCGTATCGAAGGCACGGTAGCAATAGTCTATTTCATTCACCAAAACCGAAGGCGAAAGGTTCTCTGTGAGCTTGGTAAAATCTTTAAAATCGGTGAACATAACGGTTACCTCATCAAACATTTTGGCATCGCTCTTCCCTTTGTCTTTCAGTTCCCTGGCAGTTTCGGCTGGGAGAATATTAAGAAGCAGCGCCTCGCTTCTTTCTTGTTCCTTTTCAATAATTCCTTTTTGTTTGCTGGTGATCCGGTAACGGTTCAATATCACAAAAAATAAAGCCAGCACCATGGCAAGGCCCCAGATATAAAACCAGCGTTCATTTTTCGCTGCTGTCAATTGCAGCTTTTGTATCTCTATTTCTTTTTGTTTCAGGTCCTCGGTTCGTTGCGACTCCAATGACTTTATTTTTTCAGTATTTTCTGCCGAATAAATAGAATCATTGTACAGGATGCTTAGTTTGTAGCTTTCTAAAGCATTCTTAAAATTCCCATTATATTTTTGCAGCTCTGATAAATTACCATAATTTAATTGCAATAAATTTTTAAACCCCATTTCCTTGTTTATACTTATTGCTTGGTTTAAAAGTTCTTCTGATTTGTGAAGCAATACCACCTTATTTTGAAGGCTATCGGGTAATTTCAGCCCTGAGGTATCGGTGGCGATCAGGAAATACAGCCAAGCGATATTTCCAATTCCTAAAGCATAATCACTTTTATTTCCTAAATCCTGATATAGCTTTATTGCTCGGGTTTCATAGTCGAGGGCCTTCACTAAATCGTGATCATCTTGATAAACGATACTTATATTCATCATGTTTCGGCCCATACCCTCATTATCATTTAACTCCTGCATCATCTTTAAAGAGCGGTCATAAAATGCAATAGCTTTTTCACGGTTTTTCATACCCTGGTAGGCGAGCCCCATATTGCCTAAAGTTGTTGCCGCATTTTTTTTATTGTCATTATCGAGGTAGATCTTCAGGGCTTTTTCATAATACTCAAGGGCTTTTTTATAATTCTCCATCTTCGAATAGATTATTCCAATATTGTTTAGTGGCTTGGAAATTCCCACCTCGTCACCCGTTTCTTCCGAAAGCTTTAGGGCTTTCAGCTCGTAATCGAGTGCTACAGCGTAGTTGCCTTTCATTAAATAATTCACGCCCAAAGCAAGATTTGCGGCTGCAAGTTGTTTTAGTGATTGAAGATTTTCAGCTATCGAAAGCGCTATCTTTCCATATTTAATACCTTCATCTGGATTGATAGTATGGTATGTAAACGAAAGGTCGTAAAGAACTTTTATTTTTACGGTATCCTCTTTGGCATCCGGCAGCACTGCTAATAAAGAGTCGATCCTTTGTTGTCCCTGCTTTTGAGCCACTCCCGCAATGGAGAAGAAAATAATTACGATTAAAATATATTGATGCAATCTGGAAAGAAGATAATTCATTAATCAGGTGTTAGGCGGCAAACATCGTAATTATTTTTGAGAGTTATCCGGAACGAATTTATTATTATTCCTTAATCATAGGTTTGGTTTTCATCTGTTCTCAGTGAATAAATTGGAGCTTGTCAGACGAAAGCAATTCTCAAAAGTCATATTCACAGGATTATATTTTTTGATTTTTTCCGCATTTTTCCAATACAAGAATGTGCCTCACAACTAACCATATTTTCTTCCTAAATTGCGCCCCAAATGGAAAATCTAAAACAGATTATTGAGGCCGCCTGGGCCGACAGGGACTTATTGCAGTCGGTGGAAACACAGAAGGCCATCAGGGAAGTTATTGAACATCTTGATATGGGAATCCTGCGTGTGGCGCAACCTGAACCAGCGGGATGGAAAGTTAATGAATGGATAAAAAAGGCGGTGCTTTTATATTTCCCTATTCAGAAAATGCATACCATGGAAGCGGGGCCATTAGAATTTTATGATAAGATGGCGCTCAAAAAAAATTATGAACGCCTGGGTGTGCGGGTGGTGCCTCATGCAGTGGCACGCTACGGCGCTTACCTTGCGCGCGGCGTGATCATGATGCCGAGCTATGTTAATATCGGAGCCTATGTTGATGAAGGCACCATGGTTGATACCTGGGCCACGGTAGGCAGCTGTGCCCAAATAGGGAAAGGGGTGCATTTGAGCGGGGGCGTAGGTATTGGAGGTGTTCTGGAGCCTATCCAGGCATCCCCTGTAATTATTGAGGATGGCTGTTTTATAGGTTCAAGATGTATTGTTGTGGAAGGCGTTCATGTGAAAGCTCAGGCGGTATTAGGCGCCAATGTATGCCTTACCCTAAGCACAAAAATTATCGATGTCACCGGTGATGAACCCGTTGAAATGAAAGGCGTGGTTCCCGAAAGATCGGTGGTGATTCCCGGCAGCTATACCAAAAAATTTCCTGCAGGTGAATTCCAGGTTAATTGTGGGCTGATCATCGGTAAGCGGAAAGCCAGCACCGACCTTAAAACCAGCCTGAATGAGGCACTCCGGGATTTTGGAGTCGCAGTTTAATAATTAAGAATGAATAATCAAGAATGAATAATTAAGAATGAATAATTGAGAATGAATAATGAATAATGAATGATGAAAGAATGAAGAATGAATACAAAATACAATACTGCCTTAACAGGGCTGACGACTGTTGACTGAACTCTGACTACTCACCTCTAACCACTAATTACTAACTACTAACCACATCTCATTCGAATGAAATATCTTTTCTGCCTTGTCTTATTTTTTCTCGGTATAAATCTAATTGCCCAAAACAAAAAACTTTCCATGGAGGATGCGGTTATTGGTCACCGATCTTATCTGCAACCTAAGCGTTTAACTCAGCTGCAATGGATTTCAGGTACCACCAAATACAGCTATATCGTAAAGCAAAATAACAGGGAAGTGGTCATGGTTGGAGATATAAATCAGCAGGAAGCAGAGCCTCTTTTTGCAAGCGACCTGGTGAAAGCCCTGCTTAGTGAGCTGGGAGTGGACGATTTGCAGAATCTTCCGCCATTCACCTGGGAGAATGCCAATACCATACGTTTCATTTTTAAAAACAGGTTTGTATGGCTTGATATCAAAGAGGAAAAAGTAAGAACAAGCGCCACCTGGGAAGATAAAGCGGATAATATTGATGTGGAGCCGGTAAAAAAGCAGGTAGCATATACCCTGGATAATAACCTGGGTATCATGAACAATGCAGGTGAAATAATAAAGGTAAGCAACGACCCTGATAAGGGCCATATGTATGGATCGGCAGGCGTACACCGCAATGAATATGGCATTTCAAAAGGAACCTTTTGGAGTCCTATGGGCAATATGCTGGCCTATTACCGTATTGATGAATCCATGGTTACCGAATATCCTATCATGAATATTGATACCAGGCCCGCGACGGTAAAAATGATCCGCTATCCGATGGCTGGAGATACGAGCCACCAGGTGAGTGTAGGCATCTTCAACATGGGCTCACGAACTTCTACCTACCTCAATATCGCCGGAGATCCTGAACATTATATTACGAATATTAGCTGGAGCCGCGATGAAAATAAAATTTATCTTGCGCTGTTAAACCGCAGAACGGATTCGTGCTGGTACCAGATCTATGATGTTAAATCAGGGAATCTAATTAAAACATGGGCCATGTTCACTGCACCTACCTATGTGGAACCCCTGCTTCCATTGCAATATTTAGGGAACTCTAATAAGCTCCTTTGGCGCACCTACGAACTGGCCAAGGACCATCGCTCCACCCACGAAATAATTAAAATCATTGATGAGAATGGAAACATCACTGATAAAAATAATTATAGCTATGGCAATTCGGTGGCTGATGTATTTGCATTTAATGATAAAGGATATTTTTTCAGTTATTTTTATAATAATAGCCTCAACAAAGGAATCGCTTACCAGCCTCTGGGAACAGGCAAAGCTTCGCCAGTGATAAAGCTCAGCACTCGGGATGGAATATATACTCCTGTGTTTTGCGATAATGGTGCATACTATATCAGTCATTTCCAAAGCAGCGATGTACCTCGGGTGATCACCATTAACGAAAGTGTTTTTGGGAAAGAATTAAAGTCATTGCTGATAGCCGAAAATCCGTTGAAAGAATATAAGATGCCTGCGATAGCTTTTATTAATATCGAGGCAGCCGATGGTATTACCGATTTGAACTGTCGTATCATCTATCCTGATAATTTTGATGCGACAAAAAAATATCCATCGATCACTTATGTTTATAACGGACCTCATGTGCAGTTGGTAAGCAATACCTGGCAAGGGGGAGCCGACTTATGGCTTTACTATATGGCACAGCAGGGATATCTTATTTTTACCGTTGATGGCCGTGGCTCGGGCAATAGGGGCAAGGAATTTGAACAGGTGATTCACCGGCAGCTCGGCACGGCAGAAATAGCCGACCAGATCAAAGGCAATGATTACCTGCGTTCGCTGCCTTTCATTGATGGAAGCCGAATGGGTATTTTCGGATGGAGCTTTGGCGGCTTCATGACCACCAGCCTGATGACCCGCACACCGGGCAAATATAAAACGGGCGTGGCCGGTGGTGCTGTAATCGACTGGAGCTATTATGAAATTATGTATACCGAAAGATATATGGATACGCCAAAAGAAAATCCTGAAGGATATAATGCATCTAATCTTTTATCTTATATCGATAACCTACAGGGTAAATTATTGCTGATTCATGGCACCAGTGATGATGTTGTGGTATGGCAACATACCCTGATGTACGTGAAAAAGTGTGTAGAGAAGAAAAAGCAGCTGGATTATTTTATGTATCCCGAACATATGCATAATGTACTCGGTAAGGACCGTGTTCACCTGATGCAAAAAGTCACAGATTATTTTAATCAGAATTTATAAGACAATGTCGATTAGGTAAGTTTTTATTAATGTAAAATCGGGTCAGGTTTCCGCTTCGCGGAAAGAAATGCATTTTAACACAGAGAACACAGAGATTAAATACAAGCAGTGGGCGCAGAGGAAAACAATTTTAGATTTATACAACCGCATTTCTTTGTGCCTTTCCCGCCCGAAGGGGCGGGATGTATTTTTAACTCCGGGTACTCTGTATTAAAACCTGCCGAGTAGCGGTCCTAATCATAACGACATTGATTTATAATATAAGAATCAATCGGGCCAGCTCCCTATTTATGCGCTGAAGTAATACCA
>JBBRJE010000121.1:0-8189 GCA_038219845.1 Bacteroidia bacterium | reverse complement strand
AGGGGATTCGGGCGGAATGGGTGAGTATTCGGGAAAATGAGACTAGGTATTATTGATGAAAGCCAGGAATTCGTCCCTTTTCCTTTTGGCTACCGGGAGCTCATCGCCGTTGCTTACCTCCACAGTATTATTTGATTTGCTGTATTTCCTTATATATTTGGTATTCACCAGGAATGATTGATGAATCCTGAAAAAGCTATGCTTATCGAGTAGCTCATTGGTATCTTTCAGCACCCTGCTTGCCACTATTTTTCTGTTTCCTAAAAGGTAAAACTCAGTATAGTTATCATCGCTTTTGCAATATATTATCTCGTTGGTATCGATAAAGGAAAACCCATCCGCGGTGGGTAGCACAAGATTTGTATTCTTGCCCTGGTGCTGCATTACCTGAACAGGTTCATTCACCATATATAAGTTTTTCAGCTTGTGTATGGCTGCCATCACCTCTTTATGATCAATAGGTTTTAAGAGAAAATCAAAAGCTGCATATTTTATTGCCCTTAAGGCATACTCGCCATAAGCCGTGGTAAAAATAATCCTGAAATTGATCTGTTGGAACTGATTAAGAAATTCGAAACCATTCATCTCCGGCATATTGATATCCAGAAAAACAATATCCGGCTTTAGGTCATAAACAAGAGGTACTGCTTCTGCCGGGTTTTCACAACGAGCCACCACAATAATATCCTCTGCACAGTAGGTGGTTAAAATTTTATCTAAAGTTTCAATGTTAAGCGATTCATCATCAATTATCATTGCCTTTTTTTTTGCAGTCCACATAAAATAAAAATATTACCCGCACGAATTATAGGGTAATAATACAATTAATTTTAAAATTATTTGTTTTCAATTTATTTACATCAAATTATATTTCAGAAAGGCTGCTCATCGGGGTTATTCAATATAGGTAAAATAAAAATAACCCGTGTTCCCGCTGGTGCTCCGTTGTCGTCGAAGAGATCAATAATTTGTACGGTGCAATTAACATTGTATCTCCTGCTCAGGTATTCGATACGTTGCTGCGTAAGCATTGTGCCTTTGGAAATATGTGAGCTACGGAAAAGATCTGAAACTTTACTTCTGCCAACCCCATCATCCCTGACATCACAGGTAAAGCATTTCTTATCAGGATTCAGCCCATATGAAATAGAAATGCTACCCCCGTTTTTCTTAGGAAATAATCCATGAATCAGCGCGTTCTCTATCACAGGCTGAATAACCAGAGCAGGAATCCTGAGATGGAGTGATAGGGCTTCATCAACTTCCAGATTCCATTTCAGCTTGTTATTAAAGCGTAGCGCCTCCAATTCCAGGTAATCCCGGATCCAGGCTATCTCATCACCAAGGCTAATGCTTTCAGCGGAAGAATAATCCAGAATTCTACGGAGCAGCTTGGCAAATTTTATTAAATACTGTGTTGCAACTTCTGTATTGCTGCTGAGTATATGACTTTGAATAGAATTGAGCGAATTAAAAACAAAATGCGGGTTTAATTGTGATCGTATTGCTTTCAGCTCACTCTCTGCAAGCATAAGATCCTGACGCTTCTCCTTTTCAAAACTTCTTCTGATCAGATAATACGTACCTGAAAGCAAACCAATGAATAGAAAGAAATATATGATTTTGGCTAAGATACTATAGTACCATGGAGGACGAATCACCAGAATGATTTGGGTGGGCTGATCATCCCAGATTCCAAGACTGTTGCAAACAAAAATATCAAGCGTATAATGACCATAAGGGAGATTTTTGTAATTAATATGATTGGAATTTTCTACAAATGAAAAGGCCTTGTAATATCCGTTCAGAATATATTTCATTTTTATATCCTCTGCATTATCCAGCAGGCTGTTCGCAATATCCAGCCTTATAATATTACTATCAAAAGGAAGTGAAATATTAGAATGGCTTGCAAGGTTACCATACTGCAGCCTATCATTAACAAAAAAATTGGATATGATGGTGGACGATTTATTACAGGTAATTTTCCTGACTAATTTATCTGTGTTTATGATAGAAAAACCTCCCTTGCCACCTACAAAAAGCAAGCCCGAGGTATCCATATGCAGGCCATGAAACGATATTTCGGACGGAAGCGGTAAATTATTTGTTTTCAAAACAAAACTTGAGTCCTCTGCATTGAGATAAACGAGCTTATCAAACGCATTGATCCATATATTTTTGCCATCCTTCGATTCAATTTGAAATGCCTTGCTTAAGCCGGGAACAGAGTTTGTAATTTCACCCGTTAGAAGGTTCAATTTTCTTATTCCCTGGTCCTGATAAGCGATATATAAATTACCAGAGATTATTTTAGAACACCATGCCCTGCCTTTTAAATTGTCCTTTACCGGCAGGATACGGCTCAACTCAATAAATTGCTCCTTCCTCAGGTCAAAAATCAGAATCCCTTTCGTAGAGCTGATAAACAAATAATCTTTATAGGGTTCAATATCCCAAAAGAAAGGCTCTTCCCCGTCATTCCCTGCGAATTCGAAATTTTTAATAATATTCCCTTTACTGCTCAGCATGCTCAGATATGCGGAAGATGAATTATAGCTATTGCTTATAATCCAGGTTTTCCCACCATAAAAGCAAATATCCCAGGCCCGGTTTAATGCAACATATTTTACTTCATTATGATCCAGTCTTTTTGTATCGATATTGCCGCAAAACCACAGCACTTGTTGTGAATCCATTGCAATTTTGTTGAGATTTAATTCCTGCAGGTAATTATACCTTATATGACCAAATATCTTCGAAGGAAAAATACTGTCACCCCGCAGA
Source organism: Bacteroidia bacterium (assembly GCA_038219845.1). GTDB lineage: Bacteria > Bacteroidota > Bacteroidia > UKL13-3 > UKL13-3 > CAINMV01. The sequence continues at coordinate 5,402 of JBBRJE010000121.1, read as the reverse complement.
TGGTAGGAATTGATGCCCTTTAAATTTATACTTGCATATATTTCATTCAGCCTGATATCGTGATACAAGCTCCTGACCGAAATATCTGTATTGCCCGCATCGTCCTGGGTAAGATCAAAATTATTAAAAATCGGAGAATGATTTTTAAGCACTTTATAAATGCCTCCGAGGCTCGAGAGAAAATAAAAATCCCCAGGGGCATTATAATGGATGCAAAACGATTCCTGGTCTGCCTCAGCATAATTTTCATTAGAAATAAAATTTGGTCTCCCCAATTGGTTTTTAATTCCATCATAATAGTAGATCCCTAAATTGGTAAAAATCCATTGCTTATTATCACAAAAAGAAGCACCCAAAGTATTCTCTCCTTTTTTATAGAAAATTTCTGATATAATTTTTTTGTTTTTAAAATCAAAATACCACGATTTGCCGGCCGTAAGCAGCATGACCAAGGTGTCGTGAACATTATATCCTGTAATTTGAAAACTGTTATTAAGCAGTTCTTGTTTTTCAGTACGGGTATTCAGAAGATAAAAGTCCGCCTTATTCGAATTGACAATGAATCTGGAGAGAATTAGCAGCGTATCATTTAATGCTACGAGGTTCTCGGAAAAAGTACTGGTTATAGCATTACGCTTTATTAATTTGTTACCTTCTAATTTACAACGTGCGATACCGGAATGATTATTAAATAATAGGAAGATATTGGTTTCATTGAGAATTGAAATATCATTTATTCCTTCAATACCGTCGGGCATTAATACCTCCGTGAGCTTCAAATTTCTGATATCAAAGATCTCCAGTTTCCGGTTGGAATAATTCAGTAAAATTTTACCGGCAAGAAAATAGGCAGACTTTAAGCCGTAATCGGGGCTGATAATATGATCAAAGCTTTCGATATCATTACCATTATATCTGAGAATCCGGCTATTTGTGCGCATCCAGATCATGCCGAAGGAATCGGTATAAAATTCCTTTACATAATCTTCATTTAAATTATATTGGCCATGAATTTTTTTAAGGATAAAATCATGCTGTCCATAAATTAATTTAGCTGAATAAAAGCAGGCAATACAAAATAATAAAATTATTCTTTTCAATTAAGCTGAGTTTATAATTTTCACAAATTAAATGTTTTTTAATTTATCTGCTAAAACCCAGGATTGAAAAATGATGTCTTGAATTAAACTGTCTCAATCAAGCTATTAAAATGAATGCCTTACACCCTATTTGTTCATTCCGCCGAATATTTCTATCTTCGCCTAACGTTTGTTAGGACATGGAAAGAATTGCAATAGATAACCGCAAGAGCCAGATTTTAAAAGCTGCCGGCAAATGCTTTGCCAATGGCGGTTTTAATGGCACCAGCGTACGCGATATTGCAGCGGAAGTAGGAATTGAAGCGGCGAGCCTTTACGGTCATTTTTCGGGCAAGGATGAATTATTAAAGGAGATATGCTTTTCTAAAGCCAGTGCTTTTGAAAATGCCATTGCCGAAGTGAATGATCTTTACTTTAACGCTGCAGAAAAACTGCTCATGGCCATCATGCTCCATGTGAAAATAATTACCGATGATGTAAATGCGGCACATGTATTTCTAAATGAGTGGAAGCATTTGAAAAATAGTGACCTTGATGATTTCAAAAAGCTTCGTCATAATTATGAAGAAGCGTTTAAACAAATTATCCTCGACGGCGAAAATGAGAATATTTTTCATGCAAGTGATAAGCAGTTTGCCGTACTCACTATTTTGAGCAGCGTCAACTGGATAAGCGAATGGTATAAGCCAGAAGGCAAATTAAAACCTGAGGAGATCGCCCATAAAATCACGGATTTTATTTTAAAAGGATTGTTGAAATAATTACATACAAATAATACAAATTAATAACCACCATGTACGGAAACGCATATATCGACCCTAACGACAAGGCAGCTGCAATGATTGCAAATGAGGATCCATTGCAACTCGCTGCCTTTGAAGCACGCATCTCCCTTGGCGAGAAAGTAGAGCCCCGCGACTGGATGCCCAAGGAGTATCGAAAACAATTGATTCGTATGATCGAGCAGCACGCCCATAGCGAGGTGATCGGGGCATTGCCTGAAGGAACCTGGATTACGCGGGCTCCGGGATTTCGCAGAAAGCTGGCTCTTATGGCTAAGGTACAGGATGAGATGGGCCATGCGCAGCTTTTGTATAGTGCCGCAGAAACACTAGGCAAAACTCGGGAAGCGATGATCAACGACCTGATCAGCGGCAAAAGCAAATACAGCAACGTTTTCAACTACCCCGCCAAAACCTGGGCCGACACCGCAGTCATTGCCTGGCTCATCGATGCCGGCGCTATCGTGAACCAGCTGGCGAACGCCAAAGGCAGCTATGGCCCATATTGCAGGGCTTTGGAAAGAATCTGCATTGAAGAAAGTTTTCATTTGAAATATGGCCACGACAATGTGGTGTATCTGGCCACCGGAACTCCTGTTCAACGTGCTATGGTGCAGGAAGCGCTTACGCGTTGGTGGCCTCCTATAATGCATTTCTTCGGTCCAAGTGATAAAATCTCAAGCCATACAGAAATTCTGATGCGCTGGAAAGTGAAGATGGCATCCAATGATGATATGCGCCAGCAATTTTTGAATATGTATGTGCCCAAAATTTGGGATTTAGGCTTGACTTTACCCGATGAGAAGCTAAGGAAAAATGAAACTTCCGGCAAATGGGAATATACCGAACCCGACTGGGAAGAATTTAAGCGTGTGATTAATGGCGGCGGCCCCTGCAATGCGGAACGGCTCGCTGTGCGCCGTTATGCCGAAGAAAATGGCAAATGGATCAAACGCGCGCTATTGCAGAAAGATGCGAAATATGTTATGCCGATGGCGTGATTCAGATGTATTTAGTATTTGGTATTAAGTATTAAGTATTTAGTATAAAGTATTTAGTATAAAGTATTGAACGTGCACTTTTCATTGTTCATTTTGAATTCTGTATTTTGCATTCATTCTTTCATTCTTTAATTCTTTAATTCTTTAATTCTTTAATTCTTTAATTTCTTAATTCTTTCATTCTTTAATTTCTTAATTCCTTAATTCCTTCATTCTTTAATTCTTTAATTTGTCTAAACCTTATCCAGAAATGTACTAAACGTATCTCCCCTGAGCCCAAGCCTTAATGTCTCTAAAGGGATGACTTCGTTGGGCGCTATATTTCCAAGATTTACATTGGCTCCCATTTCCTTGATGAACCAGACCTGCTGATTCTTTTGTGGAGCCTCCCAAATAATATTCTCTTTGGGAATAAAATGCGCGATCTCATGCACCAATCCCATCCTTGCTTCTCCATTACTCCGGAATACACCTACATTACCACTTTCCCTTGCCTCCGCGATTAATTTCCAGGCGCCGGCATCACTCTCTTTTTGCATGAACTGAACCCATTCATAAGGCGCGTATATTTTCTCTGCGTCCTTACTGCCAACTTCAGAAAGTACGATGGAATACTTGCAAAGTTTACGTATGTATTCGCATTTTTCATCATGAGGCATCTCGAGGCTGCCGTCACTCATTTCAACATGCGTGATTTTATATTTCTCAATAAGCTTTAAATAATCTTCAAACCGTTTGCGAACAATAAAAGCTTCTAATAAGGTGCCTCCAAAATATACAGGAATACCCGCATCCAAGTAAAGATTTATTTTATCTGCCAGCTTCGGTGTAACAAAGGAAGTCCCAAAACCTAATTTTAACAGATCGGTATGTTCGGATGAAACACTTAAAAAATCCTCCGCTTCACGTAAGCTAAGTCCTTTATCCATCACCATGGTAATTCCTTCATTCCTTGGTTTTGCAGCCCTTAACGGGATTTGGTCAAGCTCAAAATTCATGCTCATATAGATTATAAATGAGCCGCGAAAATAGGCATTAAACTTTTTAAGGCTTAATTCTTTTTCCTGTTTATCATATTTTTCTATTTAATTTGTATTTCCCGTCATAATTAAGAATGATCCTTAAAAAAATATATGCCAAAAAATACTATTACCTGGTAATATATAAATACTCGATTTGTCAAATCATCCCTACAATGAAAAAAAAATATTTACTCCTTTACATTATCCTTTCAAGTCTACCTGCTTTTTCACAATCGCCTGTCAAGGTATGGGACAAACGTTTTGCGGGAGACACCATAGATTATCTTAATACCATCCGCCGCGCTTCGAATGGTAATTTATTTTTAGGTGGCAGGAGCAATTCAAAAAATATCGCAGAAAAGAGCCAGACCAGCAAAGGAGGATACGACTACTGGGTGGTAAAAACAGATTCCAACGGTAATAAATTATGGGATGTTACACTCGGAACCACGAGTAATGAAGATTTATATTCCGTAGCCCCCACCCCTGACGGAGGCTGCCTGGTGGGCGGCTTTACAACCGGTGGAAAAAATAATGATAAGAGTCAGAATTCATTTGGATCATCCGATTATTGGGTGGTGAAACTCAGCTCCAGCGGTGTAAAGCAATGGGATAGCGCCTATGGGGGTAATAGTTACGAGGAATTGCATTATGTAGAACCCACAACAGACAACGGATTTTTATTGATCGGATATTCATATTCAGCGAAAAGCGGAAATAAAAAAAGTCCCAATAAAGGTGATGCAGATATATGGGTAGTGAAAATAGACAGCATTGGCAGAATGTTATGGGACAGCAGCTATGGCGGCAGAGGATTTGAAACATGCTGGGAAGGACACCAAACCAAAGACGGCGGATTTTTACTTGCCGGCTGGTCTAAATCACCAATAAGTGGTAACAAAACCATGGACAGCCTCGGGAGCACCGATGCATGGTTACTAAAAATAAACGGGAACGGCGTGGTGCAATGGGATAAGGTATATGGAGGAACGGGAATTGAAGAAATTCATACTTTTATAGAATTGTCGGATGGCGGATTTGTTTTTCCTGTTTATTCCTACTCCGATAAAACAGGAAATAAAAATGTGGCCAACAGAGGTTATTCCGATGTATGGTTATTGCGTACCGATGCCATGGGTAATAAACAATGGGAATCAGGTGTCGGTGGTAATTATGATGAGCGTTGCTACGCCATTGTTCAAACCTCAGATAAAGGTTTTGTTCTGGGAGGTTATTCCTTCTCAGGTACCGGCGACCGCAGTAAATTCAATTATGGCAATGCTGATTATTGGATCATCAAAGTGGATAGCGGTGGCAAGCCCGTTTGGGATGAGACCTTGGGTGGCAAAAAAGAAGATTACCTACAGGATATGGTGCTTACTCCCGGTGATAATATCATCCTTGGTGGATACTCAAGATCTGCCATAGGACAAGACCGTACACAGGATACACTGAATAGTAATTATGATTATTGGATCACAAAGATACGGCAGCCTA
>JBBRJE010000120.1:0-8227 GCA_038219845.1 Bacteroidia bacterium | reverse complement strand
GTACCTGTTGTGGTATACGTATGGGTAGTTGAAAATACAGGCTTAAATACATCCCCATCTGCTGTTCCATCGCCCCAGTTCCAGATATATTCATTATAAATTGAAGTATCCTTGGTAGCGGTGACGGTAATCGGGTTATTTACACATATGGTATCAGGTGCTGTGAACTCAGCAGGTGCAAAGTCGAGGACCATAATACAAACCGGTGGACATGTGTCGCATGGGAACTTTCTGGTACATACATTAATCTGACCGAGGTCATTTACAACCGTATCTGTCGCTTCCACCTTGATGCATTTTTGTCCTGGAATAGTATAAATATGCCTGATGGTATTTGCTGGATTAAGTACAAAAGGAGCAGATTTAGAATTCTTTATCAGTAATGTATCATTTCCATCTCCCCAATGTACTGTCAGTGTTCTATAAGTTGTATCAGAGAAATTATTTATATGAAGAAATACTTCAAATGGAAGACAACCGGTATCCGCACCTACTAGTGAGAAATCAGGAACAGGACCTGCTATATGTATTTTTTTGGTTATAGAATCTTCACAACCCTGTTCAGTAAAGATCCGGAGCTTTATATAATAATCTCCATTATAATTATAGGCATGGGCAGGATGTTGCAAGTTGGAATGGATTGAACCATCACCAAAATCCCAGTTCCAGAATATGATTTTATCATATTTAGCTCCCATGGTGGTATCCTGTTCAACCCAACTGCTGTCTCTGAACTGTACAATCTGATCACAGGCCAATGTTGCCTGAGGTATATAAAATGCTGCATGGGGCTTCACTACATGCACAAGATTTCTCAGGATCAAAGTATCAAAACATCCGTCGCTGTCTTTCCACATTACCCTAATGGTATAGGTTCCGGTTTTGCTATAGGTATGCTCACGGATAGAACGAATAGCGGTGTCAAATTTAATATAAGTACCGCCATCACCCCAATTGATAAAATAAACTTCCCTATTGCTCAAGCCCCCACTGGTAGGATTCCTGACTTTGTCGTTCCAATAGTCATACGGGTCATATTGAGGATTGGGAGGTGATGGCTTTTTCCACCAATAACGTATATCTATGATTGGCTTCACTGCCTCACCTAAACAGAATGTGGTATCATTAATCTGGAAATCTATCTTATTACCTACAATCACGAGTCGCGTTCCTTCATTGGCTTTATCACAAGTGTCATTATTGGTTACATTTAAGTTTACCACCCACTTACCATTGGTAGTAAATTTGAAGGTCTGGCAATGAACCGAATCCCTTATAAAGGTATCAATATCCTGGATTACCTTTACAAAATTACCTCCGATTTTTTTAATGCAATACGAAGTGTCAATGATAATGGAACGCGCATATTTGCTTGTAACATCTACAGGCCCTATAGTATCTGCAATATAGTTGCCGTTGGAAATATATTGTTTAATGCTCCAGTTTAAACGCTTATACACTGGCTTTTGATAAATGGTATCTGTGAATGTATAAGCGGTATCACTTGCTACCGCCTTGTAATTGGGCTTGCCGGGGACATAAACATAGGCACTCCAGGTCACTGCAAGCAGGAATTGTTGAGAGGAAGCTGCAACCGAAGGACAATAAGTTTCAACATCGTAAACACAATATTTTGGTTTGATAGCAATATTCGCATCCAGCGTTGCAGCCAGATCCTTGTATTCAATAGCATTATGATACCAGAATGTATCACGGCATGCGAAGCATACGGCTTGTCCGCCCGGCATCGCTGCAATAGCTGCTGCTTTTTGGGTGGCGTTAAAGTAAGTTATTCTTTTAGCGTCATCGAGGCGTGCATAGGCCGGAAAGGCTGGTGTATTAGGATTCGCCGCTTTACAGGCATTCTTTTGTGCCGGGGTATTGAATGGGCAATATCCCCAATCGCAGCCCGTCCAGTATACCCATAAGCTATCGTTGAACGATACGATGGCGCTATCGCAACCATTTTGAACCACGAGTCCGATGGTTACTTTTCCTGTTGGGTCACAGGTGGAAGTATATTGCTTGGTATATTTTTTCTGGAAGGCATGTCCCTGTTGGCTGAATGGATTGGCTGTAGTTCCAGCTAATGGGCTTCCCAGATAGGTACATCCATAAGCGATCACCGGTGGACCTCCCCAAGGTGGTATTTGGAATGCTGTTTGAGGGGTGAAATTATTCACACCGCAGGCGGAGTCAAAGTTCAACCAAACAAACTGATTGGCACATTGCGGCTCCGATTGTTGCCAGCTTAATTTTACCTTCCTTCCGTCGTTACCATCACTAAGGCATTTCTGTCCTTCAAAAGTTAGATCAATTGAATTGCTTCCGGATAATTTTGCTTTAGGTGGTTGTAAGGCCAGAGACAATTGCTCGGTATCTCCACAACCCGTTTTCAGATCGAGCAATTGTAATTTTACTGTATAACACATTTCTTTTCCGGGTGTATACCAGTGTTTCGGTAAGGAGTCCATACTATAATTACAATTCTTTTTTGTATTCATCGTATCTCCTATTCGATAACCAAATTTTGCCGGATTGGTAATAGGATCGCTATAGGTGGTACATGGTAATGCATTGGCCAGGTCCCCGAAATCCCATAAGCGCAATACTGTTGGATGGCTTACAGTATTTGGAGCAAGGATAGAATCTGTTACACCATCTTTTTTCTTGAGGGCTGAATCTCCCTGGCAATATTTCGACAAATTGGTGAAATACACAGTATCCTTTATATGGCATTGATATCTGTTTTTTACGCATACCCCAGTGGCCGGGCTTTGTATTTTGGCTGCCGGCCCCCATACTTTCACATAGGCACTATCCATCTTGGTACAAATTACCGTTGTTCCATTGGGTTGGAATACGGTTACAAATACCCTGGCCAGATAAACACCGCAACCGGAAAAGGCATGGTCCCTGGTCCATACAATAGGGTCGTCTGCTTTCTGCGGATAAATGTTTTGAATACCACTATTAGGGTCACCAAAATTATAGGCCGATTTAAATATATAAATCGGGTGGGTGGGTTGGGGAACTTTAAAGGTGAAATTATTCCCCTTGAAACAGGCACTGTCCGAATCCCCGAAGACTCCTGTATGTGATACCTGAAAATCTGCTTTGGTATAAATATTATCTGCGCCTTTTTTCTTGAGATACGTTGTGGTGCAACCCAGGGAGTCCGTCACTGTTAAGGAAACATCAAATGGCCCCATTTTATTCTTATACAAATGTGAGAAGGTGAGCCAGAAAGGATCATTTACTCCTGGCCAGGTAGGGCTGGTATAGGACGTGCCATCACCGAAATTCCAAGAGAATTGCTTGAGTAATCCCGGCCTCGAATTATAGGCTGCAATTATATCTGTTGAAGTATTGGTAAATACTACAGGCGTACTATCACAATGAATGGTATAGGCTGAAGTAAAGCTTACATCAATCCTGCCACCTACGATAAGGTAATCCTTTCTCTCTACGCGGGTAACGCAGCCGTACTCGTCCCGGACTTCGATGGTAACTGTATAGAAATGCGGTTTCCCATTATTCGGATCCCCAGCAGTATAAGTACTAAAAGAATGTGTTTTATTGCTCAGGGGTGGAGCAGGGTTACCGCTCGACACGTCCTGTGAGCCATCTCCCCATAATATTCTACGATAAATAATCTTAGCTCCGCTGGGGCTATAAGAGGAATCAACGATATTGAATAAGTTCCCTGGTTCACATTGAGGAATAATAGAAGTAGTCTTAAAATTAACCACAGGGGGAGGATAAACTTTTACCTTATTGCCATTGGCCCCATTAAGAAAACAGGTAAAAGTGCTTCCATTGGAACATTTAATGGTAACTTTAACCACAAAACCGTTAGTATCAACCGTGGAGTATGCATGCTGCGCTGTAGGCCCTACGGTAGGCAGGGTGTTGCCATCTCCAAAGTCCCAGGTATAATTAGTAATCGTACAACCACCGGTTACAGATACCAAAAATGAAGCAGGATCATTTAAGCATGCCCGCCCATCATTTGGGTTTTTTGCCAAGGTGCAGGATTGGGCATTAGTTCGTGCGAGGCCCAGGAATAAAACGAACACTAACGCACAGAGTCGAAGGTAGGTTTTCAGGTAAGATTGATTCATAAAAATGGGTTTGAATGATGGTGTAAACATATCTATTTTAATTTTAATATACAAATGTGTTTTATACGATTTACTAGCGTATTATGGTGATTGATCCTGATTTTTGGTGTACTTCAATATCGTCGGGCTGCATATATTTAATCAGATAGCGGTAGGTACCTCCAGTACAGTCACTGCCTAAATTATTTAGCTTTCCATTCCAGAAGTTCTTCTGATTGTCTGTTTCAAAAACGGTATGACCGGATTCATCCAGGATAATAAGATAATACTCCTTCAGATCGGAAGCAGGGATCTCAAAAACATCGTTCAGTCCATCGTTATTAGGAGTGAATACATTGGGGATGGCGGTAAAGAAATAATTCCTGAAATTAGGATTATTAACCGGGCCTTCGAAAGTATCGCTGCAACCGCTGGTGGTATTTATGGCAATAAGCTTCACATTAAAGGTTTTCCTGGAGGTGGAGCTGTAATAATGCCTGGAAGATTTATTGTCATTCGCTGATTCCTGCTGGCCATCATCAAAGTACCATATAAACCTTGTGGCGGCCAATGAAAGATTATTAAACTGCACTTCATTCTTTTCAGAAATGATGGTCTTGAAATATGCTTGTGGCTTACTATCTGCGATAATTTATGCGGAGCTTAAGATGGTGTTCTCCGTTCTCACCGTGACAGTATAGCTGCCAGGTAATAAATAAGTATAAGGGAAATTATGTGAGCCTGCCGTTAAATTCAGTTGGTGATGATCACCAAAATCAAGTATCTGATTGGCAACCGCCCCCGCTATTTTAACATTAAAAACTTTCCCTACACAGATAGCACTGGTACTTAGCTTTAAGGATAAGGTATTAGCGCTTTTGCTATTTGTATTGAGGCCAGCGTTAATATTTCTTTGCTCTTTGTTAGAATTTTCCTGCGATGCCGGAATAGAGTTATTTGAATTTCCTGCTTCCTTCTGATCAGGTTTGGACTCAATTCCTTGGGTATCATTAATAGCATTTGACTGGTAAGATGGAATTTGTTGTTGGTTTTTTTGTTCAGGCAAACTTATCTTATCAGAATTTAGAGGTGACTCAGGATTCTTTCCGGGAAGTATGGGTGCTTCTTCCTTTTGAACTGAAGGATCCGTTTTATAATTTATTTTATCAGTAGTGGTGGTATTATAGTTTTTAGAAAATGTCAAGAAAATAATGAGGGTCGAAACGGCCACAAAAGAAGAAATTAGTGCCACTTTGCTCCATGGCCTGGCGTACCAAGGCTGATGAAGCGATTTTTCAATAGCGCTCCAGGTACCTGAAGGAGGATTCTCCTGGTATTGGCCTAATAAATCTTTATAACTTTCATCCAACATAGTGTTGTTGTATAATTTGTTGTAATAATACTTTTGCCCTCGATAATTGTGATTTCGAAGTGGCTTCCGAGATATTTAATTGTGCGGCAATTTCCGCATGGGTAAAACCTTCCACAACATATAAATTAAATACAGTACGATAACCAAGAGCCAGCTTTTTCAAGGCTTTTAATAATTCATCTATTTCTATCTTTCCCTCGGCTTCATTTTTAACCGATGCGTAAAATTGCTGGCCTTCATCAAATCTCTCCTCAAACTTATTTTTATTCTTGCGTAATTGCTCTAATGCGGTGTTCACCATAATCCTTCTTAACCATCCTTCAAAGGAGCCCTGGAAATTAAAGGTGGACATCTTATTAAAGGCTTTCACAAATCCATCCTGTAATACATCCTGTGCTTCTTCCCTGCTATTCATATAACGTAAACATATGCCATACATCTTCGGGCTGAAATTCTCATATATTTTCTTCTGGCAGCGATTGTCTTTATTTATGCATCCTTGTATCAATTGCTCCAACGCTGACAAAGGCATATTTTGAGACATTTTATTATAAGATGTTAATTGTTGAGGAAAGGTTGCAAAGGAAAGGATGTTTACAAAATTAATCCGGATGAGCTATCCAGCTTGTATTCTACCTGATTTATTACAAGTCGCATTGATTTTTCACTTTTATTCTCCAGATAGGTATGTGCTTTTGTAATCCTGAATTTTATCATTGCCCCTCTAAAGCCTATAGTAAAGCTATATTCCTGCCATTTGGCGGGCAGGAAAGGCCTGAAATGAAGGAGCCCCCCGATAACGCGCATGCCTGCGAAACCATGTACGATGCTCATCCAGCTACCGGCCATGCTGGTGATATGGCATCCATCTTCCGTATCATTATTATAATCATCGAGGTCGAGGCGGCTGGTACGCAGGTACATTTCATAGGCTTTCTCATAATCCCCGATTCTGGCTGCAAGGATGCAATGAACACAAGGACTTAAGGAACTTTCGTGCACTGTACGCTCTTCATAAAATCTAAAATTGCTCTTGATAGTTTCCAGGTCAAAATCTTCTTCAAAAAAGTAAATCCCCTGTAAAACATCGGCCTGCTTAATAAAACAGCTCCGCAGGATCCGGTCCCAGCTCCATTTCTGGTTCAGGGGCAGGTCCCCATCCGGCAGGTCCTTTACCATTATCTGTTCTTTGTCGAGATAGCCATCCTGCTGAAGTATTAGTCCTGTATCAGTATCCATAGGCAAAAACATCGAAGAGGCGATTTCAAGCCATCTTGAAGTTTCACGCGCTTCTTCAAACTTTGTTTTTTTTACGATACGCAGATAATCTTCAGCATGACTGGTTTTTACGTATTGAACTGCTTCGATCGCGTATTTCAGACACCAGCAGGCAAGGTAATTTGTATACCAGTTATTATTCACATTATTCTCGTATTCATTTGGACCTGTGACACCGAGAATAACAAATTTATTTTTCTCCTGGCTCCAGTTCACCCGCTGCTCCCAAAAACGGGCGATCGCTATCACTACTTCAGCCCCTGCCTCCGCCAAATAGTTATAGCTTGATGTATAATTGCAGTAATTATAAATTGCATAGGCCATCGCTCCGTTACGGTGAATTTCTTCAAAGGTGATCTCCCACTCATTATGGCATTCTTCACCGTTCATCGTTACCATGGGGTAAAGGGCAGCCCCATCTCTGAAACCAAGCTTCTGAGCATTTTCAATAGCTTTGTCCAAATGGTTATACCGGTAAAGTAGCAACTGACGGGTCACTTTTTCCGGTGCGGTGCTTAAATAAAAGGGCACACAATAAGCCTCCGTATCCCAATAGGTGCTGCCCCCATATTTCTCGCCTGTAAATCCTTTGGGCCCGATATTAAGGCGTGAGTCCTCACCAGTATAAGTTTGATTAAGCTGAAATATATTAAAACGAATGCCTTGCTGTGCCGCTATATCACCTTCTATGACAATATCGGAGGTCTTCCATTTTTCTTCCCAGGCCATTTTTTGCTCCTTAAGCATAACACTAAATCCTTTATCAAAGATGCGTTCTACATAATCTCTGGTTTCTGAAATCAGGCTTTCCTTTGCGTAATTCATGCTGCTCAGGTTAGCGGCATATTTATAAATTGTATACACACTATTGGCCTTCGCCTCGATATTTAAAATGATGCCTGCATATTTCTCTTTGATCTCCGGCCTGCCCTGTATTTTAATTTCTTTTTCGTCTTCTGTAAGCAAGTATTTAAAGCCGGTACATACATGAAATCCTGTTTTCTTTGTTAGCGCTGTCACGAAGCCATAATTGGAATCGGTGCCGGTATTCAATTCCTCCCAAAATTTATCATCGTAATTGCTATCTGCATTCTTTACATCGGCGTTAGCAAAAACAGAAATGCAAATATTACCGCTGAAATTTAATGGGGTTATGCTGTATTTAATGGCTCCCGCCTGGTCATCTGCGATGCTGCAAAACCGGAGGCTTTCAATTTTAATATGCTTGTCACTTTTAAGCTTGAGTTCACAGCTCCTATATAATGTTCCCTCTCTCATGCTCAGGATCCGTTGAAAATTTAATACTTCAGCAGCCTGGTGTAAATCTACTTGTTCACCATCAAGTGTGACATGGATGCCAATCCAGTTGCATGCATTGAGCACTTTGGCGAAATATTCCGGGTAGCCATTCTTCCACCATCCAACGCGGGTTTTATCCGGATAGTAAATACCGGCGATATAATTTCCCTGCAAC
>JBBRJE010000119.1:0-8291 GCA_038219845.1 Bacteroidia bacterium | reverse complement strand
GAAGGTATGCCGTAAATTATTGCACCGATGAAAATGTCTTTGACTAAAGAGTCAAACAAGTCATAAGTTTTGGAGATTTCCCAAACAAAGTCCCTTTGGAACTCAGGAAGAAAAATTTTCTTGTCGTCAATGTCAAGAATTAATTGTTTGAGAGATTGTGTTTGTTCCATAATATTTTTCTAACTGTCAGTTTATTAATGTTTGTTCAAGGTTCGTACTGTCGCCATAGCATGACCGATAACGCAAATATATGCGTTAGTTATACGAAATAAAAAATATTTTCTATCGCTATTCATCATCACGGTAGGTGGCTATGCGCATGTTTTTGAACCATTTAACATTCGCATATTTAAAGAGGATGCCTATGAATAGGACGATAAAATGATGCAACACGCTTTTTTTAGTGTTTATTCTGCTTACTTTGAAATTTAATTACACTTGCTGCCTTTAGTCTCTGAGATTTCATAGAGTTAGATGGGCAGTCCCGATTCACTTCCCTGTTCAAGGTAAGCAGATTTTTGGTTTGCATACCCATTCTCCACCTCCAAAATCTTCTTTCACATGGTCATTGATTTATAGATTTTTATCCCGCACTTCGCTGTATCACCACTCATCGCGGTGAGGGAAAATCTCAGATTTACAATAGGGGATTTTTCTTCCCCACTTCGTGAATCTTTGTTATCCTCTAATTCTCATTTTAATTTTCTCAAAACTTTTCTTTCAGCAGGTTTTCTTGAAGTATGAATAATACCAAGTATAATAATTTCACTCCCTTTGATCTTGTATATTATATACCAACCAAGGCATCGTGCCTGGCGATAAATTTTTCCTTTAGTAATAGATCACACTCCTTAAAAGAATAAGGATTCTGTTCAATTTTGACGAACACTTTAAAAATGGCTTCTCCAACTTTAATTGCATTGAGAGGCTGCTGATTTATAAAAGCGATATATCCTGTTATCTCATCAATATTCCGGATAGTATTTTCTGAAATCCTTACCTGGTAAGTTTTTGCAGCTCTTTCCTTTGCATTGTCCATTTACTTTTTACTTCTTCTAAAGTGAGAGTAGGTAAACTTTCAGCCTTTTCAATCCAGCTCAGGAAATCAGTATTATTTAAAGGATCTCCGGGTAAGGCCGGGAATAAATGGTCATTAGCTTCCGCGTTTTGAATTCCTTCCTTTTTAATAAAAGCAATAATTTCTATTTCTTCCCCAACATAATTTTCAGGAACATTAAAAGTAATATTCACTTTCCGTTTATCGGGAATTATGGTTTTATGTATCATGGAGAAGCAATAAGGACTTTTGAGATTTTCAGGGGGGAATTTCATTTTTCAATTGGTTTTAATTAAGGCAAATATAAATAACAATATCTTCCAACAAAAATAATTATCATTCCCTTTCCAAATCTTGGTATTGTATCTTTAATCTCCTTGTAATATCAAAAAATCAAGGAGCAGACGCAGACATACAACAATAAAGAAAGCAAGATATGCTATCTAACTCTTAAACGCTTGCTCTAAACCCATTCAATCTCAATCCATAACACCACATTCGCAACCCAATCTGCCTCCTCCAAACCCCGGCTCACATAGTAATGGTCTCAATTCATACCCGCCTCCATCTAACAACTTATTACTAACCACTAACAACTTTCTCCCCGCCTTTGGTTTTTAGATTTTAATCCCGTATATTTGCACGCTTTTAAATGCAGTATTACGCCTTTTCTGGTGTGATTATTCTAATTAAACTACAGGGAATTTATAAAATATGTCAAGTAAAAA
The DNA here is from genome assembly GCA_038219845.1 of Bacteroidia bacterium. GTDB lineage: Bacteria > Bacteroidota > Bacteroidia > UKL13-3 > UKL13-3 > CAINMV01. The sequence goes on along the minus strand of JBBRJE010000119.1, from coordinate 6,506 downwards.
AGATTTTAAAATCAAATCAAACTTCTCACGTTTGCGTATTGGCTTAGCTTCACCAGAGATGATTCTCAATCGCTCCAGCGGCGAAGTAACAAAACCTGAAACCATTAACTACCGCTCGTTTAAGCCCGAAATGGGTGGCTTATTCTGTGAGCGTATTTTTGGGCCGGTGAAAGATTTTGAATGTCATTGTGGCAAGTACAAACGTATCCGTTACAAAGGAATCGTTTGCGACCGTTGCGGTGTGGAAGTGACCGAGAAAAAAGTGCGCCGTGATCGTATGGGCCATATCAACCTCGTGGTTCCTGTAGCCCATATCTGGTATTTCCGTTCGTTGCCAAATAAAATTGGTTACTTATTAGGTATCCCAACAAAGAAAATGGATATGATCGTTTATTATGAGCGTTATGTAGTGATACAGAACGGGATCAAAGTAAACGACGGGGTAAATTACCTCGACCTTTTAACAGAAGAAGAATACCTGGATATCCTTGATGGCTTACCAAAGGAAAACCAGATGCTGGATAATTCACATCCTGATAAGTTCATAGCCAAAATGGGCGCCGAAGCTTTACAGGATCTTTTGGTTCGCTCGAATTTAGATGACCTTTCATTTAACCTGCGTCACCAGGCAGCAAATGAAACCTCACAGCAACGTAAGCAAGAAGCATTAAAACGCTTGAAAATTATAGAGGCGTTCCGTAGCGCTAACTTAAATGGCTATGAGAACAAGCCGGAATGGATGGTATTGAAGATGATACCGGTGATCCCACCGGAATTACGTCCTTTGGTTCCACTGGAAGGCGGACGTTTCGCTACCTCCGATTTAAATGATTTATACCGTCGCGTTATTATCCGTAATAACCGTTTGAAGCGTTTGATGGAAATCAAAGCCCCGGATGTAATTTTACGTAATGAAAAACGTATGTTACAGGAAGCGGTAGATTCATTATTGGATAATACCCGTCGTGTAAGTGCTGTGAAAACTGAAGGTAATCGCCCATTGAAATCTTTAAGTGATATGCTTAAAGGAAAACAAGGCCGTTTCCGTCAGAACTTATTAGGTAAGCGTGTGGATTATTCAGGCCGTTCGGTAATTGTAGTAGGTCCATACTTAAAATTACATGAGTGTGGTATCCCTAAAACAATGGCTGCCGAGCTTTACAAGCCATTTATCATTCGCCGCCTTATTGAGCGTGGTATCGTAAAAACAGTGAAATCTGCAAAGAAGGTTGTGGATCGTAAAGACCCGATCATCTATGAGATATTAGAAAATATTATTAAAGGACACCCGGTAATGCTGAATCGAGCACCGACGCTTCACCGTTTGGGTATCCAGGCTTTCCAGCCAAAATTGATTGAAGGAAAGGCGATACAATTACACCCTTTAACCTGTACAGGATTCAACGCGGATTTTGACGGTGACCAGATGGCGGTGCATTTACCATTGGGTAATGCCGCGATCCTGGAAGCTCAGTTATTGATGCTTGCCTCTCATAATATTTTAAACCCTGCCAATGGCGCGCCAATCATGGTTCCGTCGCAGGACATGGTTTTGGGACTATATTATATCACTAAGATTCGCAAATCCACACCGGATGATATGATCTTAGGTGAAGGAAAAGCATTTTATGGCCCGGAAGAAGTGGTGATCGCTTTTAATGAAGGCAAAGTAAGCTTAAATGCTGAAATACGTATCAAAGGCAATACCCGCCAGAAAGACGGCACCATGGTTTATGGATGGATCACCACCTCGGTAGGTCGTGTGATATTCAATAAAGCGGTACCTGAAGATGTAGGATTTATCAACGAATTATTAACAAAGAAATCTTTACGCGAGATCATTGGCGATGTCATAAAAATATGCGGGCTGGATAAAACAGCTTCATTCCTTGATGCTATTAAGGAATTAGGATACCACTATGCATTCAAAGGTGGCTTATCTTTCAACGTAGCCAACGTGGCGATTCCAGAGGAAAAGTTCTTATTATTACAACAAGCTACAGCAGAAATTGATTCCATCGGCGAAGAATATTCTATGGGATCTATCACCAATAAAGAACGTTACCAAAAAGTGATTGACGTTTGGACACGTATCAATAACCGTGTATCAGAAGCCGTTTATACCCGTTTAAAAAACGATGATAAAGGTTTCAATCCGGTGTTTATGATGTTGGATTCGGGAGCACGTGGTAGCAAAGAGCAAATTCGCCAGCTTGCAGGAATGCGGGGATTGATGGCTAAGCCACAAAAAAGTTCTGCCAATGCACAAAGCGGGGAGGACATGATTGAGAACCCGATTACCTCAAGCTTAAAAGAAGGATTGACGGTATTGGAATACTTTATCTCTACACACGGTGCCCGTAAGGGTTTGGCCGATACAGCTTTGAAGACTGCCGATGCAGGTTACCTTACCCGTCGTTTGCATGATGTGGCGCAGGATGTAATTGTTACTGATGTGGATTGTGATACTTTACGTGGAGTTCCGGTAGCAGCATTAAAGGAAGATGAAAATATTGTTGAGAAATTATACGACCGTATTTTAGGACGTGTATCTCTGCATGATATATATGCCCCGATTACCAATGATCTATTGGTTTATGCGGGAGAAGAAATTACTGAGCCTGTTGCTCACGCCATCGAAAGCGGAGGTATCGAAGTGGTTGAAATTCGTTCGGTATTAACCTGTGAAGCGAAATCGGGTATCTGTTCTAAATGTTACGGACGTAATTTAGCGTCAGGACGAATGGTGCAAAAAGGCGAGGCCGTGGGTGTTATAGCAGCACAGTCTATTGGTGAGCCCGGAACACAATTAACTTTACGTACCTTCCACACAGGGGGTGCAGCGAATTTAATTGCTTCAGAAAATATGCAGATGGCGAAATTCGGCGGTGTAATAGAGCTGGATGATATGAAGGTGGTGAAGATGAAGAAAGGATCAGAAACCAACGAAATTGTATTAGGCAGAACGGGTGAAATTCGTATCATTGATAAAAACAGCGGGAACCAAATGCAGGCCGTTAATGCGCCCTATGGTTCGGTACTATTGGTGAAGACTGGACAGAAAGTGGAAAAAGGCGAAACCTTATTTTCATGGGATCCTTTCAACTCTCTGATCATTACTGAGTTTGATGGCCGTGTGAAATTTGAACATTTTGCAGAGAATATTAACTATCGTACCGAAACGGATGAGAATACCGGTTTCAGCGAGATGGTAATATCGGAAACAAAAGATAAAACACGTGTTCCTTCAATCAAGATCATGAACAAGAAAGAAGAAGTGATCAAGGAATATAATATTCCAGTTGGTGCGCATATCGCAGTATCCGATGGGGTCATGGTTTCTGGAGGAGAGACTTTAGTTAAGATACCACGTTCAGCAGGAAAGAACAGAGATATTACAGGAGGACTGCCCCGTGTAACAGAATTATTTGAAGCACGTAACCCGTCCAACCCGGCAGTAGTTTCAGAAATTGACGGCATTGTAACCCATGGCGGAATTAAGCGTGGTAACAAGGAAATCATGGTAGTGAGCAAGGATGGTGAAAAGCATACCAAGTACCTTGTGCCTTTAGCAAAACATATCCTGGTTCAGGATAATGATTATATCAAAGCCGGTGAGCCTTTATGTGATGGCGCAATTACCCCACAGGATATTTTACGTATCCAGGGACCATTGGCTGTGCAACGTTATATCACCAATGGAATCCAGGAAGTATACCGTTTACAGAATGTAACGATCAACGATAAGCATATTGAAATTATCGTAAGCCAGATGATGCAGAAGATGACCATTGAAGATCCGGGAGACACGCAATTCCTTCAGAATGATGCAGTGGACCGTTTATTATTGATGGAGCAAAACGACTGGATCTATGATAAAAAGGTGGTTACCGACGCGGGCGACAGTTCTACATTTAAAATAGGACAAATCGTTAGCGCACGTAAGCTGCGCGATGAAAATTCCTTGTTGAAACGTTCGGATAAGAAACTGGTAGAAAGCCGTGATGCACATCCGGCAACAGCTTCTCCTTTATTGCAGGGAATCACCCGGGCGAGCTTAGGCACCCAAAGCTGGATGAGCGCTGCATCATTCCAGGAAACAACCAAAGTATTGAACGAAGCTGCCATCTATGGTAAGATAGATCATATGCTGGGATTGAAAGAAAATGTTATCGTAGGGCATTTGATCCCTGCAGGTACAGGTTTGCGTGAGTACGAAAGATTAGTTGTAGGATCTAAAGATGAATTCGAATTATTGATGTCATCGAAAGACGAGGACGATGAGTAGAGACGTTTAATTAAACGTCTCACAAAAAACGTTTAACTAAACGTCTCACAAAAAACGTTTAACTAAACGTCTCACAAAAAACGTTTAATTAAACGTCTCACAAAAAACGTTTAATTAAACGTCTCACAGTGACTGTTTAATTAACGTCTCAAATAAATAAATATACCGGGTGGAAATTTCTACCCGGTTTTTTTATGCCTGCTGGGATTGAAAAAAAATATTATCGCGGGGCATCTGATCCCTGCAGGTACAAGTTTACATTATTACAAAACATTTATTGAACGATCTAAAGATGAATTCTCATTTAATTGATATCGTCCCGCTAGAGACGTTTAATTAAACGTCTCTTAGTGGTTGAAAAATATTTTATCCTGAGGCATTTGAAACCATGCAGGTACAGGTTTACATGATTACGAAAGATTAGTTGTTGGATATAAAGATGAAGTCTAATTTTATTGATATCGTCCCGGTAGAGACGTTTAATTAAACGTCTCTAGGTGGTTGAAAAATATTTTATCCTGAGGCATTTGAAACCCTGCAGGTACAGGTTTACATGTTATGTTTCGAAAAATTAGTTGTTGTATCTAAACATGAATTCTAATTTTATTGATATCGTCGCGGAAGAGACGTTTAATTAAAAGTCTCTAGCTGGTTGAAAAATATTTTATCCTGAGGCATTTGAAACCATGCAGGTACAGGTTTACATGTTACGAAAAATTAGTTGTTGGATATAAAGATGAAGTCTAGTTTTATTGATATCGTCGCGGTAGAGACGTTTAATTAAACGTCTCTTAATGAATGATAGAAAATGTTATCATAGGGCATCTGATCCCTGTAGGTATCATTCATAGAATGGCACGAGTAATAATTTAAATTAAAGACGCAATAGCAAAAAATTAATTGATCGTTTTAGAAATTTCCGGAAGAACCTTTACACTGTCACCAGCGTACCGATTTTTTCACCTTCAAGCACCTTCTTTAAATTACCTGTTTTATTCATATCAAAAACCAGGATCGGGCGTTTGTTCTCATGGCATAAAGTGAAGGCGGTCATGTCCATGATATTTAAATTTTTACTTATGGCTTCAGCAAAAGTGAGCTGCTCGTAACGTGTAGCCGTCTTGTCTTTCTCCGGATCAGCCGTATAGATGCCATCCACACGTGTGCCTTTGAGGATAAGATCAGCTTCAATTTCCACGCCGCGCAAGGCAGCCGCGGTATCTGTTGTAAAATAAGGATTGCCGGTGCCTGCCCCAAATATCACCACGCGGTGCTTTTCAAGGTGACGGATAGCCCTCCGGCGAATAAATGGCTCACATATTTGTTCCATTTTTATTGCGCTCAATAAACGTGTTTTTATATTCAATTTCTCCAGAGCTCCCTGCAATGCCATGGAATTAATTACTGTGGCAAGCATTCCCATATAATCGCCCTGGGCCCTGTCGACCACGCCGCCCTGCACGCCCTGAATACCACGGAAAATATTTCCCCCACCGATTACGATGGCCACCTCCGCACCTAAATCCACGATTGATTTTATTTCGGTGGCATATTGCTCCAGTACTTTCGGGTCAATGCCAAATTGCTGATCACCCATCAGGCTTTCACCGCTGAGCTTTAAGAGGATTCGTTTGTATTTCACGGAGATAAGGGTTAATGGTTTATTGTTATTGGTTTAACTGATTAATTTGCAACAAAGGTAAAAATCTATTTTAACACACTTGAAAATCCGGCATCAAAAAAACACAATGCATAAAAAAAGCGAAACTTAATGTTTCGCTTTTCATTTTTAAATTATCCGAGTGTTACTTTTTTAAATGAAGTAACGGTTAGGCCTTTGCTTACCCCTTCAAGCATCTGTGATACTTTTTTAGATCCATCCATAATAAACTCCTGGTTTAATAATGTGGCTTCTTTATAAAATTTCTCAAGAGCTCCGGCGGCAATTTTATCAAGCATATTATCCGGCTTGCCATCCTGCTTGGCTTTTTCTTTCGCCAGGTCCAGCTCACGCTTTACGATGGCTTCCGAAACATCCGATTTATCCAATGATACCGGGCTCATCGACACGATCTGCATACCCACCTGCTTGCCGGCAGTAATTAAGGCATCATTAGAAGCCTGGTTGAGCGCGATGATAGCGCCATTCTTTTTATTGCTATGAATGTATGATACCACGGTTTCGCCGCTGATCAAAGCATATTGGGCGATATCTATC
>JBBRJE010000118.1:0-8321 GCA_038219845.1 Bacteroidia bacterium | reverse complement strand
CGTTCCCAACTCCCCGGTCACTGATCATAAATTTGATATGGGAATGGGAATTCATTATAATAATCCCTTGTTAAGCAATATTCATATCGGCATTTCTGCCACACACCTGCTGAATGCAAATTTCACCTTCAGGAATAGCAGCGGGGAAATCAATTCATTTTCTTCCTTAAAAAAACATTATTATTTTAATCTTAGTGCCGATATGCCAGCGGGAATTTATAAGCTTCTTTTGCAGCCTTCCCTGCTGCTTAAATATGGGAGCCGCTTCCAGGCCGACCTGAATATCCTGGCTATCTATAACCAGCTATGCTATGCCGGAGTTTCTGTAAGGCAGGGCGATAATACGAATATAATGGCGGGCTTTATAAATAAGAATTTCAAGATTGGTTATGCATTCGATTTTGTTCTCAGCCCACTGAAACCGGGTACAAGAACAAGCTACGAATTATTCATTCAATATTGCTATGCAATAAAAACCAGAGGAAACCCGGTGCTCAATCCAAGGCACCTGCATGAGTCATTAAATTAAAAGATCGGAAAATATTCTGATAATATTTTTTTGTTATCTTTGAATAAATATACATATTTGCATACTTCCCCTTAAATTAAAAGGAAACATGATTAAAAAATTTACGCTGCTATTATTCCTGGCATTGAGTATTGCTTCCCTCGCCCAGCAAGATGGTTATCAAACCCATTTTATGTTTAATGAAATGTCATACAATCCATCCTATGCCGGAAAAGTGAAAGATAAGATGTGCGTGAGTATGCTGATCCATGAACAATATGTAGGTTTTAAAAGTGATTTGATTTCAAGTCCCGATGGAACGAAGAAAGTAGTACCCTATCCTATCAAAGCACAAACCCAGTTTTTAAATCTCTCCGCACGTTTGTTTGGGGTATTTGGAATCGCCATAAATATCATCAATGACAAGATCGGGCCACAATCCTATATTCTGCCCAAGCTGAGCCTGTCCTATTATAAGATCTTTAAAAATACAGCTGAACTTTCCGGCGGTTTATCTTATGGTAAAATGCAAAAATCCCTGGATGGCACTAAGCTGAAAGCCTTATCCGATTTACAGAATAATATTCTCGATCCTTCTGTTCCGCTCCAGCTTGTAACTAGCAACCTCATGAATGACCTGGGTATTGGCATTCATTATGTAAACCCGATCATGAATAATTTCAATATCGGGATCTCCGCCACACATTTACTTCAAGCCAAGGTATTGGATAAAACCGGTGCTTTTTTAGCCCCGTTCTCCTCTATCACCATGCATTACTACGCCAATGCAGCCATGGATTTCCCAATAGGCGTTGGCGATCTGGTAATTCAGCCTAATATCCTGTTAAAATATGGCGCTAAATTGCAGGTGGATCTTAATGCCCTTGCTATTCTAAATGAACAGTATTATGGCGGATTATCTTTCCGTCAGGGAGACAATATAAATCTCCTGGTGGGCTTTATGCAGGGCGACTTTAAGGTTGGTTATGCTTTCGACTTTATCGTTAATGGATTGAAACCCGGTTCCAGAACAACACATGAGCTATTTGTACAATACTGCAAAGGCATCAAGACAAAAGAGAAAATCAATAAATATATTCTTAACCCGCGTCACTTAAAAGACACCCCCTTTTAAGAAGCGATAGTTGGAATATAAAATAAATTGCTTAACTTCGTTCCCTTGGGGAGTATAGAATTAAATTAATGTGTTCATAAAATAAAAATTCAGAAGTATCGTTCTCTATTAAAATTAAACTATAAACAGAAAATATTTAAATCTGCATAAAATAAAATTAAAGCTGTTTCGTTAAATCAAAAGGAGCTGAAATTTTATCCGGGGAGTTAAATAATATAAATGATGTTTGTCGGTTTTATGTAAAGATTTGGGTAAAAACTTGTTTAATTCAGTAAAAATTTTAAATTTGCAATCTATAATTAGTATAACTATGCGTAAAAGTTTTCAATTTCTGTATCTCCTGGTGATGGCGATTGTCATTTTAGCCGGCTGTACAGGTGGTGATAATGGTCAGTTGTACGGAACGCCAAACCGCCCTATTTGGACGCATCCCCAGCCTTATGGAATGATTTATGTTCCTACAGGTACTTTTCATATGGGGCAAAGCGACCAGGAAGTTGGTTCGCATCAGATTCACCGTAATAAACAAATGTCGATCCCGGCTTTCTACATGGACGATACGGAAATCTCTAATAATGAATACCGCCAGTTTGTTTATTATGTGTCCGACTCTATTTTCAGGGAGAACCTGGCAACGAGCAATGACGCCTTTCATATACAGATAGAAGAAGAAGATGATCCACGCGCAATTATCAACTATAAAGAAAAAATTGACGAAGAATCAGACGAAACAAAAGCCGCCGCAGCACAAATGCAGTATAAGCCAGGTGAGCGTTTCATGCACCGCCGCCAGATGGATGTACGTAAATTGATCTATAAATACGAAATATTTGATTTTCAAGCGGCTGCCCGTTCTGCTAAAGTACAAAGCACGGAAGATCTGAAATCTTCACACAGTAATGAAGACCATTCCCATTTTATCCGTAAATATAATGTGCAGGTTTACCCCGACACCCTGGTTTTTGTGCGTGACTTCGCCTATTCCTATAATGAGCCGATGGCTGAAAATTATTTCTGGCATCCAAATTATGATGATTATCCTGTTGTAGGGGTAAACTGGAACCAGGCCAATGCATTTAGCTGGTGGAGAACACGCCATATGAACGAATGGGCCATCAGCGTAGATGACCTGGAACGCACCCAGTTCCTGTTGCCCACTGAATCACAATGGGAATATGCCGCCAGAGGAGGTCGTGACGAGAGCATGTACCCATGGGGTGGTCCTTATATCCGTAATACTAAAGGCTGCTACCTTGCTAATTTCAAGCCTGGCAGAGGTAATTATATAGCAGATGGCGGATTTTATCCCGTTAAGGTATCTTCCTATTTCCCAAACGACTATGGTTTATATAATATGGCTGGGAATGTATCCGAATGGACTTCTTCAGCTTATCTTGAATCATCTGTCGCCGTGGTGGATGATATGAGTCCCGATTATAAATACCAGGCCAAAGATGACGAACCTGAAACATTCAAACGTAAAGTGATACGTGGAGGAAGCTGGAAAGATGTAGCTTTCTACCTTCAATGCGGAAGCCGCTTATACGAATACCAGGATACCTGTAAATCATTTATAGGGTTCCGTTGTGTACAGCCTTATATGGGACGTTCAAATAAAGACAAGAAGTAATTTACTTTTTTCCTTTCAAATTTTTAATTTTATTTTTAACCATATTTCTTAATCAATTTCTCAACCTAAATTTTTTAATTTTTTAATTTTTAACCATCCACATATATGAAAAAGAGTTTTTTTGAAAGTAAAGGTGCAAAGCGTTTTTTATCAATGGCTTACGGATTAGGAGCCGCAGTTGTTATTTTAGGTGCCATGTTTAAGATTTTGCACTTGAAATTCGCTAATGAAATGCTTACCGTTGGTATGACGGTGGAGGCTATTATATTTGCGATATCTGCTTTTGAACCACCTCACCAGGATATCGACTGGAGTCTTGTATACCCTGAACTGGCCGGTGAAGAAGGCGATGCAGGAAAAAAGAAGATCACCGGTTCGGTATCTGCTCAGTTAGATAAAATGCTTATTGATGCTAAGGTTACTCCCGACCTGATTGGAACATTGGGTGTTGGACTGAAATCATTAAGTGAGAATGTAAACAGCATGTCGAATCTTTCGAATGCTGCAACAACCACTTCCAATTATGCTGAAAACGTACAGAAAGCGTCGAAAAATATCGAAGGACTGAGCAGTTCCTATGTTAAGGCTACAGAAGCGATGAACGCCATGTCAGCTTCATCAGAAAACTCAAAACAATATGCTGAGCAAGTAACCAAAGTAACCAAGAACCTGGCTGCGTTGAACACACTCTATGAAGTAGAATTACAAAATACTGATTCCCATATTAAGAATATGAGTACATTCTACAATAAACTGGGTAATGTATTGGGTAACCTTTCCAATGCTGAAGCACATTCTGCAGGCGTGAAGGAGGAAATTGGTAAATTAGCCAAGAATTTAACGAATTTAAATAATGTATATGGTAATATGTTAAATGCGATGTCTGTGGGCCGTCAATCATAATCTCATTATAACCATTAACAAAATTAACGAAGCGTTGTAAAGCATCCCTTCATCATTTAAAAATCTTAAATCACTGATTAATTAAAATATAAAATGGCATCAGGTAAAATATCACCTCGTCAGAAGATGATCAATATGATGTATCTCGTATTGACGGCGATGTTGGCGTTAAACGTATCATCAGAAATTTTAAAGGCTTTTTATAAATTCGAAGTCTCTATGCAAAATTCAGGTAAGAACCTGGATGATGGAAACATGAAATTATTATCTGCTATGGATAAGGAAGTAGATAAGCAGGGGGAAAAAGCAAAACCATACAGGGATAAAGCCTATATCGCCAAAACCACTTCCGATGATTTTGTAAAATATATCGATGAGATCAAGCAAATGTTCCTCGATAAAACAGGTGGCCGTGAAGTTGACGGACAATTGGCGGGTTCAAAAGATATGGAAGCTGCCGTACAGTATTTTTTAGAAAATAAACAAGCAGATGGCGGTAAGGATGGAAAAGGTAAGGAGCTAATGGACAGGATTAATAATACCCGGGATAAGTTATTAGGCTTATTGGATCCTGAAGACAGGACATCCATCAAAACTGATTTGAAATGCGATGAGCCTGGAGTCAATAGTGAAGGGGTAAAGCTTTCATGGCTCGAGGAAACATTCCATTCATTACCCTTAGCAGCAGCTTTTGCGAATTTAACAAAATACCAGAATGATGCGAAAAAAACAGAATCGGATGTGATCGCTTCATTATCCTCAAAAATAAATGCAACTGACTTTAAATTTGATGCCTTACAGGCTACTATTGTAGCGCCTTTTGGATCAGTGACCTCAGGGCAACCCTATACCGCTGAAATTTTCCTTTCTGCATTTAATTCCAAACAATCAGGAAAAGTTTATGTGAATGGAACTCCCGTTGAAGTAAAGGACGGAAAAGGAATGTATAAAGCCAGCACCGGTGCTGAAGGAACTTTTAAAGTTAAGGCAGAGATTGAAGTAATCGATCCTTTAACAGGACAGCCTAAAAAATATCCTGCGGAAACCGAATACCAGGTATTCTCTCCTGTAGCCACGATTTCAGCATCTAAAATGAGCATCTTTTACGCAGGAATTGATAACCCTGTAGATATCTCTGTACCAGGATTCAGGCCTAACCAGGTTAACGCCACCTGTGCCAATGGAAATATGACGGGCTCTGCGGGAAAATACAATGTAAAGGTTCAGATGGGCCCTACCCGTGTGGCAACGATCAATGTAGTGGCAGTAATGGATGATAAGACAACAAAGTCATTCACCAAAGAATTTAAGATCCGTCCTCTACCACCACTTGCGGTAACCGTAAATGGAAAAGAAGGTGGAGGCATCACCGGATCAGAGGTACAGGTTTGGAACTTCTTAAATGCATCATTCGGGCCTTCATTCGCTTATGATGGATTGCAATATTCAGTAAATAGCTATCAGTGTATTGTTCAAACCAAACAAGGTGCACAGGTATTTAACGTAAACGGTCCCCAGATTAGCCCGGAGCTGAAATCAGCTGCGTCACGCTGTAGGAAAGGTGATCTGATTATATTCTTTAATATCAAAGCTTCCAGCGCTACGGCGCCCGCTAAAAATATCGACAGCGGACCCGTATTCAGGATGCAATAATTTATTTTATGTACAATATGAAAAAGGTGAAAATTATTTTATTTGTATTGATCGCAATGGGCAGTCAATATACTGTTAGCGCGCAGAATCCCTTGTATGAAACACCGGGCGCTTTTCCAAAGCAGGCTGTTGCTGAGCGTAAAATTGTTCCATGGCCGTATTTGAGGGAAGCAGATGTTATGTATTCACGAAGGATCGAAAGAATTATAGACACCCGCGAAAAGATCAATTTACCCCTGAAATGGCCTAAAAACCCATTGTACAATATTATTTATACCGCAGTTACAGAAAAAGCTACGCTGATCGCATATAAAAACGATTCATTAAGTTCATTATATACTCCTGAAGATGTTTTGAAATTAGGCTCTTACGATAAAAATATCCAGGTATTTCCGGATCCTAATGATCCTTACTATTCTATTGATTCGATGATACCGGTTCATTTTAAGCCGGAAGAGATCAGGAAATATAAATTGATAGAAGAATGGATTTTCGACAGAAATACATCTGAGATGTATGTGCGAATCCTTGCCATTGCTCCAATGTATAGGCCTGTTGCAGGAAGCACCGGTATTGAATTGGCTGAGCAACCGATGTTTTATATCAAATACAATGAAGCCAGGCCCATTTTTGTTAACGAAGAACTATTCAACCGTTTCAACGATGCCGGACGTCTTACTGTAGATGATTTTTTTGAGCAACGCCTGTTCAATAGCTATATCGTTAAAGAATCCAATGAATATGATCTGGCTATTCGCGATTTTGATGAGTATAAAGTTGATCCTTACGAAGCCTTATTAAAAGGTGAAGAAATTAAAAATAAATTATTCGAATTTGAACACGATTTGTGGGAATATTAAGAGATTTGAATCGTGAAGCGTAAAACACAAAACCCCTGCTGAAATAGCAGGGGTTTTTTTATATGGTAATTCCCCGTCTTAGAATGAACCTATTAAAAATATTATCCGGTTTTTTATTACTCTTAATCTCCTTATATGGAATAGGATTTTATGCGGCAGGTAGTCATGGACATCTGATGTTCAGGCCCCATATGTTGGAAGATTGGATTATTTGGGGAATAGTTGTCATTAGCGGTAGCTTAGGGATTTATATATTGATGCGAATGATTAAAAACAAATAGAAGAATTGCTAAATTCTATTGTCCATTCAATATCAATTAGCTAATGAATAGACCTTGAAAGGGGCAAATAATAATCGTCTCTGCTATGCCGGGATATAACCCGTGGAAAAATGAATCCCATACATTCCCAAAAAAATATTAGAGAATCAACAAGTTCCTGTCTTGAGTTTTAATGCACCCATGGATCGCCTATCTAAATTTCTCCCTACACTAAAATTTTTCCTTTATTAAAACGTTAAGAATAAAATCAAACGTTTAAAATGAAAAATCTGATTCTAATCTCCTTCCTTATTTTGGACTGTAGTTTATTAAACGCACAGAATTTAAAAACACCAACACCATGGCCCTATCTGCGGGAGGCAGATGTGATGTACTCCCGACGCATTGAGCGCATTATCGACACCCGGGAAAAGATTAACCTCGTTATGAAATGGCCGCGCAATCCCTTATACAATATAATCTTTGACGCCGTCACCCTCACGCATTCATTGAAGGCCTATACCAGTGATTCGCTGGCTACTGTAGCCGATCCTGAAGACATTCTTAAATTAGGAACTTATGATCTGACGATACAGGTTTATACAAATCCTGAAGATCCATTTGAATTTCATGATTCCTTAATTCATGTGCAATTTAAGCCAGAGAAAATTATTAAATATAAACTTATAGAAGACTGGATATTCGACCGGAACACCTCGGAAATGTATGTCAGGATATTGGCCATCGCTCCCATGTACAGGCCATTGGCAGGAAGCACCGGCATCGAGCTGGCAGAACAGCCTATGTTTTATATTCGTTATAATGATGCAAGATTTGTGTTGGTGAACCAGGAGATTTTTAACCGTAATAACGATGCAGCACATTTGAGCTTCGACGATTTTTTCGAGCAACGTCTTTTCAACAGCTATATCACCAAAGAATCGAATGAATTCGATCTCCCAATCCTTGGCTTCGATGAATATGCCGCTGATCCTTATGCAGCCTTGCTTAAAGGAGAAGAAATAAAAAATAAACTATTTGAATTTGAGCACGATTTGTGGGAGTACTGAGGGGGGGAATAGTATTTAGTAGATAGTATTTAGTATTTAGTATTTAGTAGATAGTATTTAGTATTTAGTAAATACATATAGACCTAATAGCGTTAGATGGCATATCTGAATACATTTAGCTACTTTTATCGTTTGCAGTTTATTGTAAAATACACCAACGCTATATAATCTATTTACAAAGGTATCCTTACTAAATACTTAATACTATCTACTATATACTATATACTAAAGACAGCCCCCACCCCCACCCATCACAAGCCGATCTTAATTTTTAATCCTTCGCTATGGCTATTAAATTCAGG
>JBBRJE010000117.1:0-8340 GCA_038219845.1 Bacteroidia bacterium | reverse complement strand
GCCTATTCCGATATTGAAGCGGCTATTCAGGCCATTAATGATGTTAAGCTCGACCATTACCTGCTCAAACCATGGAACCCGCCGGAAGAAAAACTTTTTCCTGTGATCAATGATTTGCTGGATGAATGGCAGGCGTTGTATAAGCCCGACCACGAAGGCATCAGAATTATTGGGTTTCAATGGTCGCCCAAATCTCACCGCTTAAAAGAGTTCCTGTCGGGCAATCTTATTCCTTTTTTATGGATGGATATAGAAATGCATCCTGAGGCAGAGAAATACCTCAGCAGCGCCAATGCATCAAAATCGGAATTGCCTTTGGTTGTTTTAAAAGATGGTTCATTTCTCCCCGATCCGGAATTGAATATGCTGGCAATGAAAATAGGACTACAGCAAACAGCCTTAGAAAAAATGTATGATGTAATAATCATCGGTGCCGGTCCGGCGGGCCTTGCTGCCTCAGTTTATGGGTCGTGCGAAGGACTCAAGACCCTGCTTATTGAAAAAAGCAATCCCGGTGGTCAGGCCAGCAGCAGCTCACGTATTGAAAATTACCTGGGGTTCCCTACCGGCTTATCCGGCGCAGAGCTAACACGAAGGGCCTTGAGCCAGACACTACGTTTCGGAACGGAAATTTTGACACCCCAGGCGGTTAAAAATATCCGTTTGCAGGATGGATATAAAATTATTGAATTAATGGATGGCTCAGAAATCCATGGCAAATCGGTGGTTATTGCCACCGGCGTAGCCTATACCAAGCTTGATATCCCCGGGATAGAAAATTTCACCGGCGCCGGGATCTATTATGGTTCGGCATCGGTGGAAGCCCATGCATGCAAAGATGAAATAATTTATATTGTGGGAGGCGGAAACTCAGCATGCCAGGCAGCGATGCATTTAAGCACGTTTGCGAAAGAAGTGCATTTGCTAATACGTGGCGCTGAACTCAAACAAACAGCTGCAAATTATTTGGTTGAAAATATCCGGCAAACCGTGAACATTTTTATTCAGCCATTCACTGAAATTATTTCTGTGGCAGGTAATACAATCCTTGAACATTTAAGATTGAAGAATACCAAGACAGCGGAGGAAAAAACGGTAAGTGCCAAAGCGATATTTATTTATATTGGAGCCAAGCCTGGTACCGCATGGTTAAACGATATCCTGTTAAAAGATGAAAGAGGTTTCATTATAACAGGAACGGACTTGATGAATGAAAAATCTTTTGCTGCGACCTGGAAGCCGGAACGGGCTCCATTCATGTCGGAAGCCAGTATTCCGGGAGTCTTTGCCTGCGGTGATGTACGCTTTTGCGCCATGGCGGGCATCTCTTCTGCAGTGGGTGAAGGGGCTATGGCCATTCGCTTTGTAAGGAAATATTTGCAGGAGCGCTAAATCTGCAAAAGTAAAGTGAGGCTTCAAAATAAGAAAACCCCTGCAATAGCAGAGGCATCCTTATACAAACCTAATTTTAATTTTATCTTTTAATTATTTTCTCTGTGGTGGAAGAAAAATTTGTTTTTATTGTAACGAAGTAAAGACCCATATCCATACTTTTAAGTTCGAATTTTTCGCTTACCGGGGTATTGTAAATATTGCCTTCCTTCTGCATTATGATACGACCACTTTGATCCATTACTGTAATGAAGTAAGGAGTATTTGTTTCTTCACTTAGTGTCACGCTGAAATCACCGGTGGTAGGGTTGGGTGAAGAATAAACATTTGCGTCTGCTTTACCGGGAGTAATAACGATGGTTTTATGGTATTCGAAATCGCCATTATAATCTACCTGCTTTAAGCGGTAGTATACAGTTTTCGTTTTATTGCTGTTCTTGTGGATGAACTGGTAACTGATTTCATTAAGGCTGTTCCCGCCCCCTTTGATGGTCGCGATCACATCAAATTCTTTTCCATCGGCAGAATATTCCAGATCAAAATGATCGTTATTCGTTTCCGAAACGGTAGTCCAGCGTATAACCGAAGTTTTCTCATCTGCACGCTTGGCAGAGAATGAAGAAAGACTTACCGGAAGTGCTACGAAAGCTTGTGAAACGCAGGAAGCGCCTGTAATAAGAAAATTTGCGCTCGAGCCATTTCCGAATGAACCATTGGTTTGATGACCGCTTTCGCAATAATTTCCCAAGGTATCGCTCGATAATTGAATCTGATAATGGCCGGTAGCTACAACCTGCTTGAAGATTCGGTTATTTGTTGGATTATTCTGTACTGCAAATGATTGATTTATGACACTTCCAATCCCCAGTTGCCCTCTGTTATTAGCACCCACGTTCCATATTTTTCCGTCGCTTCTCAGTATCGCCAGGAAATCATCAGAAAGGCCGGCGCCGGAGGCTGAAATCTGAACTCCCCTGGTAAAATTCCTCACTGAATCTGTTTTTATCCGGGCAGGGTAATTACGGCTGTTGGTTGTTCCGTCGCCTAACTGACCGTTTACATTCCCTCCCCAAGCAACAACTGTGCTGTCGGATAGTAAGGCGTAAGCAGAGCTGCCGCTTGCTGCTATATCAATTACATTGGTTAAAAATCCTGTTCCGCCAATACCTTTTACCTGAACGGCCAGCCATCGGTCGGTATTTGTTCCATCACCTAATTGTCCTGAAGAATTTAATCCCCATGTCCATACGGTACCGTCAAGGAGCAAAGCTACGGAATGGCCTCCTGTTCCCAAATCATCATCCGGGGAGCCACATGCCACCTTTTTGGCTTTGAAATTACCTGAGGAATACATTTTCTTAACTTTTATAGGGCTGGTTCTTTGTGTTCTTGTACTATCACCTACTTCGCCGTGATCGTTAGCGCCCCAGGCGTAAACATCATCATTATTTGCGATTGCCAGCGAATGATCGGCGGCCCCAGTGATATATTTGAAACGTTTGGTAGAATTAACGGGTGTCCACGATTTTTTGGATGTGGTACTGCCTATCCCTAATTCTCCATTTTTGTTAGCACCTGTTGCCATTAGAGTTCCGGATGAGTCAATATAAAAGCTATAATTATATCCTGTACCCATTCCTGTAACTTTAACATTCATATTTTCGGGGATTAATGAATTTAAGGTAGTTCCATCACCTAACTGACCATCGGCATTTTCGCCAAACACCCACAAAGAGTCTGCAGAAGTGACAAAAAGATTATGATGGAAACCATTAGAACAATTCTTAATACCAATTTGGGATTGAGAATTTGTACTGAGGAAAAACAGGGAGGCGCATAAAATCGCCTTAAAGGAGTAATAGTAAAATGTTTTCACGATCTTGTTAAATAGTTTGTTACCTACATATTAACAATTAATATGCCAAAAACAATAAATTATGTAACTATTCCCAAAAGTGTAGTATATAGTATACGATAATTGAGGGTTTTCGCCGAATATTGACCCGTTATTCAATTTTTTATCCACTATTTAATTAAAATATGGATTCGTGATCATAGTTCACTTTTGAAAATTTACGATAAGTGTATATTAATTATTACAATAAAGGAATAAAAGAGGTCATATTGGAATGAATAGGGAGAGGATCATCAATAATCAAGCACTGAAAAAATGGCTACTTGCGTTTTTTATTATCCATCATAGGATCTTTTTTATCCATCGATGCTTCATCAAGAGCTTTTAAATTGGCATTGGCAAAATAGAATTCGGGGGATAATTCTAATGCTTTTTGAAAAAGGAAGCGTGCAGAGGCTGTATCATTGAAATCACGCGCTATCATTCCGTATAAATTAAAGGCGGCAGCCCGCAATGGAACCTCCTGTTTATTGTCCTGGTCGATATAAAGCGTGATTTTATCATTCTCGCCAGCCCTCCCGATTACCATCTCAATACTTATTTTGCTTTCCTGAAGTCTTTTAATCCGATACTCCAGCGCAGCTTTCTGATAGATATCATAGATATTGGAAGTAAGGAGGATAACTTTTTCATATGTTGTTATTGCTTCAGTAAAATGGCCAAGACTTTGGTGGCTCATGGCCATCATACGCAGCGTGGTAGTATCATCGGGCCTCGATTTGTAGATGTCGTCACATACGCGCAGGCATTGGTTGTAGGAGCCCAGCTGGAAGTATATCCTTGCAAGTGAATCCTTATATCCTATATTCTCAGGGTGCTTCACGATAAGAATATACAGGCTGTTGATCGTTACTCCCGGGTCGCCGTATTTCATTCCCTGTGCATACGTCAGATTTTCAATATCAGCCTTTGAAGCATCAGAATTTTTGCTTTTGCCCTTTTGTGCGGTGATCAATTTTGTGCAAAAAGCAAAAATGAAAATGCATATTAATTTTTTCATGAGATAGTTGATTTCTTAAACAAATTTTTCCCCATAAGTGGCTTTCATATCTGCAACAATGCTCTTTATCTCCTGTTCCATATCCTTATTACATATCAATACCACGTTATCACTCTCTACAATAATAGCATTCTCAATCCCTTTGATCACAAATAATTTATTCGCATCCTGGATATGTACCACGCAATTATAGGTTTCATAGGTGTTCACATTCTTTCCTGTGATGGTATTCCCATTTTCATCCTTATGATGCTGCTCATAAACGCTTCCCCAGGTTCCCAGGTCGCTCCATCCAAAATCGGCAGGGATCACATGAACGTTCTTTGCTTTTTCCATAAGCCCGTAATCAATCGAAATATTTTCACAGGTAGGATAATTAATTTCAATGAATTCAGCTTCAGCTTCGGTATTTAAAAGGTCGATGCCATTTTGAAATACTGAAGCGATATCTGGCAGGAGGATTTCTATTTCATTAATTATAGTTTTCGTTTTCCATACAAAGATCCCGGCATTCCACAGAAACTCCCCGCTTTCAAGAAACTCTTTGGCTATTTCCAGGTTGGGCTTCTCGGTAAATGTCTTCACCTTACAAATACCATCCTTGAAGTTTCCATAAAACTGGATATATCCATAACCCGTATCCGGACGGCTGGGTTTAATTCCTAAGGTAACCAGCGCTTCCTTTTTTTGTGTAAAATCAAATGCCAGGTTAATGATCCTGGCAAATTCGGTTTCATCCATTATAAGGTGGTCGGAAGGGGCGATGACGCAATTGGCTTCGGGGTTTATCTTATGTATTTTATACATCGCATAAGCAATACAAGGTGCGGTATTGCGTAAGGTAGGCTCCCCTAAAATATTACTGTCCGAAATGTCTTTAATCTGTTTCTTAATGATTCCCCTATAAGTTTCATTGGTTACCACAAAAATATTCTCACGGGGCACCACTTTTAAAAATCGTGAATAGGTTTGCTGGATTAAGGTTTTCCCGGTATTTAAAAAATCCAGGAACTGCTTGGGATGGGATGTTTTACTTATGGGCCAAAAACGTGTTCCAACACCACCCGCCATAATCACTGCAAAATTGTTTGAATTCATCGACTTTCTTTATTGAGTCGCGAAGATAAGGCCTAGAATTGACAATGGATAATGGATAATTGAGAATGGAGAATGGACAATTGACAATGGATAATTGACAATGTTTAATGCATATCATTTCGCTACTGGTTGCACCTTAGTAATGTATACCCTTTGACATAGCCAAATTAGGGATTATTTTTCCAGCACTTTAAAATAATCTTTCACCTTCTGCTTATAGTAAGTGTTAAGGCTTGGCGAAACTGTTTTGAGGTATTCCGCCTCTTTGTTCTTTTGCCTGATATATTCTTCCATTGAAGGTGGAATTCGGTTGGGTGTTTCCTGTCCTGCATGTGATTCTCTTTTATTGTCCTGTTCGCGTTCCCGTTCGGCCTTTTCACTTTCCAGCAGACGGGTTAATATATCCTGCTGCCTCTTGAGGGTTTGGGTTTCCAATTGCTTATACACCAATTCCTTTTCCGTTTGTTCCATCATTTCCTGGAGTTTTTTCAGGTCACCCAGTTCATTGCCGGTACCCCCTTCCTCTTTCTGCAGCTGGTCTCTTACCTGTTGAAGGTAACGCCTCAGGGCAGCCTGCTGGGCAGCCATCTTGGCAAACTCTTCACTCATCTGTCCGGGTTGCATCTGGCCGTCTTTCATACGCTGCTTCATATCCGACATTTTCTTGTTCAGCTCCTCCTGCATTTTACGCACTGAGGCGGCACTTGGCTTCTTACCTTTGCCGGGCTTGCTTCCTTTACCTCCCGGCTTATTGCATGAGCCTTTGCCACTTTTCTGACTCTGTTCCTCATCCTGCATCTGTTTTAAGGCTTCGCTAAGCATCACGGCAAGGTCGTTTACGCTGGTCATAATATATTGTTGCTTATTTCGCGCATCATAGATACGGCGATCACCCATAGCCTTGATGGCTTCATGCATATTGCCGTTAATTCTTCCGATTTCCCTATTGATATAGGCTTCTATCTTAATCTGACGCTTGCTTAAAGCGAGCAGGCTATCCTCAATTATTTTGGCATCGTCTTTCAAGTCCTTCTGGCGCTGTCCGGCTGCTACGAATTGTGGGTTATAGCCATTGATTTTCTCCAGCTCCTTCATTAATGCTTCCTGGTCGTAGGAGAGCTGGATCAGGTTTTCCAGGATTCCGCGAAGGGTATTGATATCTTCTTCCAGCTCTTTCATCTGTACCTCCTGCATACCTTTCTCAATCTTATCTTTCATTTCCTGCATCTTCTTTGCTGCATTCTTCTGGTTCTTGGAGGCTTTATCTTTTTTATTCTTACCTAAATTATCACTGCCCTGCTTTTGCTCCTCCTTAATGTCTTCAGCATCCTTCTTCGTATCCTGAAGATCCTTGGGATCTTCCAGCTCCTTATTCTCTTTCTTCACTTCTTCAAGCTGCTTTTCGATATCCTCCATCTTCTTGTTCAGCTCATCCTGCTTCTCCTTCAGGTCTTTGGGGTCCGCATCTTTCTTTTCTGCCTCCTGCGCTAATTTCTCCTGTTCTTTCTGCAATTTGTCCAAATCATCCAGGGCTTTCTGTATCTTTTCATCTACCTTCATCTGCTTGAACATTTCCATATTACGGTCCAGCTCTTTCTCAACCTCCTTATCTGTCATTTTCATTTTGTCCAATTGCTCCTGGATCTGTTCTTTATTACCTTGTTCAAGCATCTTTTGCAATTGTTCAAACATCTTCTTCATTTCCGGCGTCATCACCTCCTCCATCAAACGCTGTAGCTCTTTTTGTTTTTCAAGCAGCTGGTCATTGGGTTTATTGTTCTCATTCTGCTGAAAATTATTCTGCTCATTTTTTTTGTTCACCTCTTCCAGCTTTTGTTGTAAAGCCTTCTGCTTGTCGATGAGGTCCTGGATCTGTTTTTTATCCTGCCATGTCAGGCTCTTTTTATCGATCAGCTTCTTTTGCAGCTCATCAATTTGTTTTTGCAGCTCTTTTACCTCTTTATAGGTTTCGTCCATCTTTTTTGTTACCTCTTTATCCTGCTTATTAGCTTCGGCACGTATCTGGGCCATACCGGGGGCATTATAAACGAGGGTCTTGCTTCGTGTTGATTTGGCACCATTCACGCCATCATTATCCCATACTTCGAAATAATAC
Source organism: Bacteroidia bacterium (assembly GCA_038219845.1). GTDB lineage: Bacteria > Bacteroidota > Bacteroidia > UKL13-3 > UKL13-3 > CAINMV01. Next base: position 819 of record JBBRJE010000117.1, on the reverse strand, counting down.
TCGATTTCTTCTTCGGGCATAATATTTAGCAGATTCAGGTCGAGCTGATGAAAAAATTTCTGAGGCAAAGCAGTTCCGCTGATCGCAATCGGAACAGAGATCGTTTTGTCTTTAATATGAGCGCTGTCGGTAGATTTAAGAAATTTATAATTAAAGACCAGACGCGTGAAGCCATGGTCGTCGTCAATATCCCCGGCATAATAAAATAATTTATTGCTCAGTGAATCCTTCATCTCAGTAACACTTATAGATGGTGCTTCATCTGCTATTACATTAATATGAAAGGGTATGGAATCTTTGCCGGCTACCCTGCTATTATTGGTGGTGATGCTATAATGCTCATTCTTAAGAAATCGTCGCGCAAATGTAAATGTCTGGCTGTTCTTCTTGGTTGCATTCACTGTTGTCCCGTTGAAATTTAATATTACATCATCTACATTAGCGGTGCCAAAGGTCCAGGTAACGGTGCTCCCGGCTGGAATTACCAGGTCACCGGTATTATCGATGGTTTCCTCTTTTTTAGTGAGGTAATTGGGATAAGTGATATGGGCCGAAAAATTTAAAAGCGTGGGCTTGGGTAGCACTATGATCTCATAGAGGTTGGAGGTAAAGCCGGAAGCGAAGAACTGGAGGGGCGTGTTTTGCTGGATATTGCGTATTGGATAAGTGAAATGGAGCGCGTCGGTTTTTTCCATCTTGTATTTATGGCCGTCGATAATTGCATATACTTCTGCCGGAAGTTCGGTGCCGCTCACTTTTAAATTAATATCAATATCTTCATGCTGTAAAGCTTCCAGCTTTTTGTTTTCAATGTCAAAA
>JBBRJE010000116.1:0-8341 GCA_038219845.1 Bacteroidia bacterium | reverse complement strand
TTCATTTGTACATCATAAAATATAACGAATGAGTTTATTAAACGAGAAGAATTTTCAGACCAGGGCGGTTACAGGAATATTGTTTGTGGGAGTGATTGTGGCTTGTATTTTTATTCACACTTTTACTTTTTTTGCTCTTCTACTGGTGATAAACTTTTTTTGTTTAAAAGAATTTTATGACCTCACGTTGGAGAAAGGGCATGATTTTTTTAAATGGTATTGTATTATAGCAGGACTCTTGCCTTGCTTGTTAATCATCTTACCACGTTTTGATATAGCTGATAAAATAATCAATACATTGATTTATTTCATCTCCTTAAGTTTTTTTGCTTTCCTATTTCTACAGCTTTATTATTCCTCTGAAAAGCCGTTTACCAATATTGCATTCGCCTTTCTGGGTATTATTTATACCAGCGTTCCATTAGGAATCTTCCTTGTTAATGTGATGCATTTTGATCCATATTGTATCAGGGATAGTTATAATCCATGGTTGGCTCTTCTCTTATTTTTACTGGTTTGGATAAACGATACCGGTGCTTATATAACAGGAAAATTATTCGGAAAAACAAAATTATTCGAACGTATATCTCCAAAAAAAACCTGGGAAGGGACAATAGGGGGAGTTTTCTTTTGTATGATGCTTGGAGCATTATATGGAAAATTTGTTTTACACGAATCCCTTTTCTTTTTTTGTGGTTTAGGTTTGATTATTGGTGTTTTTTCCACCCTTGGAGATTTAGTAGAATCACAGTTAAAACGTAGTTTAAATATTAAAGATAGTAGCACCATGCTTCCTGGTCATGGAGGTTTTTTAGACCGGTTTGATGGGTTTTTGATGGCAATGCCGGCGGCTTATTTTTATATCTTATTGATCAGGTAAATTATTTGTTGCCGGTCCTTTCACCGCACGATAAAACCGGAAGCCTCCATAGATTACGAGTCCTGCACCCAATACTTTCGCATACATTTCGTCGATAGGAAAGTTTATTGCTTTTGTGAAAAGTCCTACCCCTAAAACTATATAAACAAATGACATGACCATGCCCAGGATTCTTGTAAATTTTTCTAATGCTGATTGTTTTGGTTTCTGATTTTCTAACATGCTGAAATAATTTTTACAAAGTTACACTTTCCCTCTTTTTGCTTTCATTTATTTTTGCTTGTTTTACAAGTCAAAATTTTCATTCTCGAATCCATCTAATGACACAATCAGAATATATAACAGCAAATAAAGATCGCTTTCTTAATGAGCTCCTCGAACTTTTAAAGATTCCGAGTGTAAGCGCGCGAAGCGAAAATAATGAAGACACGAAACGATGTGCTGAAGCCGTGGCGCAAAAGCTGAAGGATGCAGGCGCTGAGAATGTAGAGGTATGTGCAACAGCCGGGCATCCTATTGTATATGGAGAGAAGATCATAGATGCGAAATTACCAACGGTGCTTGTTTACGGGCATTATGATGTTCAACCTGCAGATCCGCTAGAACTGTGGACCTCACCTCCTTTCGACCCTGTGATTAAAGATGGGAAAATATTTGCCCGTGGCGCCTGTGATGATAAGGGGCAGATGTTTATGCATGTGAAGGCCTTTGAAACGATGATGCAAACCAATACCTTATTATGTAATGTGAAATTTATGATCGAAGGAGAGGAGGAAGTGGGAAGCAGCAACCTGGGCATATTTGTTTCGGAAAATAAGAAAAGATTAAGCGCGGATGTGATCCTGATTTCTGACACATCCATGATCAGCATGGATACCCCGAGCATAGATGTGGGCTTACGCGGCCTTGCCTATATGGAAGTGGAAGTAACAGGACCAAACAGGGATCTGCATAGCGGCGTATATGGCGGTGCTGTGGCGAACCCTGCCACTATACTTGCAAAGATGATTGCAGGAATGCATGATGAGAACAATCATATTACCATTCCTGGATTTTATGATGATGTGAATGAACTATCCGCATCAGAACGTAAAGAGCTCAACCTGGCACCTTTCAACCAGGATGATTACAATAAAGACCTGGGGATCGCGGTGGAATGGGGCGAGAAAGGTTATTCCAGTCTTGAACGCACAGGTACCCGGCCTACTTTGGAAGTTAATGGAATGTGGAGTGGTTATACTGGTGAGGGAGCAAAAACGGTGCTTCCTGCAAAGGCGAATGCAAAAATAAGCATGCGCCTTGTGCCCCATCAAAATAGCGATAAGATTGCAAAATTATTTACAGATTATTTTATAAAGAATGCGCCGCCCTATGTCACAGTAAGCGTTCATGCACATCACGGTGGGGAACCTTACCTCACGCCCACCGATTCTATTCCTTATTTAGCGGCATCGAAAGCCATTGAGGCAACTTTTGGAAAGAAGCCTGTGCCCACAAGGGGAGGAGGGAGCATTCCCATTGTGGCTTTGTTTGAGCGGGAATTAGGCTTAAAAAGTATGTTATTAGGTTTTGGACTCGATAGCGACAATCTGCATAGCCCGAATGAGAAATTTGAGCTGGTTAATTTTTATAAGGGCATAGAAACCATTCCTTATTTTTATAAGTTTTTTGGAGAGATGCAGGGGAAGAATTGAAAATTAAAAATGGAAAATTGATTCAAGATTCCCACAGATAAATGATTGATCGTTTAATTCTGTTTTAATTAGCGCGAAGAATTTTATAAATACCTGAATTATCCTGGCTGATGAATTCTAATTTTCCATTTTTCAATTAAATTAATTCCATAATACTTCTGAAGGCGAAAAACTTACCTGAGAATTTTTTATTGGTATCCTCCCTTAAAGCGGTCGCGAATTCTGTATTGTAACGTTCATATTTTTCCATTGAGTCGCAATTATATTGTATGCAGAAGGTATTTCCCTCTTCATCATCCTGGCGGGTAAGAAGCTTATACATTGAAAAATTTTCGAACATTCCGCTTGCCATTACCTGCGGCAAATGAATTTCTTTCATCCATTTTACCCATTCATTGCTAACTTCGTCATGTACATTAATAGTTACATTGTAAACAATCATGGTGCAAAAGTAGGTTTTAAACATAGAAATGCTTTCATGTATCAATTTATCTTTGTAGAAAATTGTATCAAGGAAATGAAAGAAGCTACATCCAAAGAAAAAATCTTAAAGAGAATTCGGCAGGCGTTAATATACAAAACCGATTATAAGTTTGCGGATATAGATTTAGATACCAATGTTTACTCCCAAAGTGCCGAAGATCCGGCGGTGCAGTTTGCGCAGGCTTTCTCGGAAGTGAAGGGGAAATTTGTTTATAGTGAAAACGAAGCGGCTCTGGAACAAAATTTAAAATCTCTGCTTACAAGATATTCTAATATTTTCTGCATGGAGAAAAGCTTACAACGCATATTAGGCAATGCTGAAATTCCATATGAAAGTAATGAAGCCCGTTTAAAAGAAATTGAAGTAAGCATAACCACCTGCGAAGCGCTTATTGGCCGAACAGGCAGTGTTCTTATAACCTCAGCAACTGGCAGTGGAAGGCGCATGAGTGTTTATGCTCCTATTCATATTGTTGTGGCGTATAACGACCAGCTATTTCCTGAAATTAAAGATGCATTGCAGCATGTGCGGTCGAAATACAACGGAACGATGCCGAGTTTACTTAGTATAACTACCGGCCCCAGCCGTACGTCGGATATAGAGAAGACATTAGTGCTTGGGGCGCATGGACCAAAAGAAATGTTTGTGTTTCTGGCCGACCGTTAATCCAATTTTAGTAAAAAAAAAGGCTCCCTGTATATCAGGAAGCCTTTTTTTATATTTTGGTTTATAAATTAGAATGCGTTACAAGAGAATTTGCGGAAGGTTTTAGTTATTGAAAAGCCAAAGAACAAATACGTGTCACGATTTCTTGGATCGCCTCGGTTAACGGTTCTTTTATCATTCGGATTATTCTCATTAATTATATAAGGAGCGTATCCCACCCATTTTGCGTTATTGGTTTCATCGCCTCTATAAGTAAGGTCCTGATCGATGGTACCTGGTTTGCTAGTTTGCCAGTTATGAGAAACATCATCAAGGTAATCGGTAAGTGTAAATCGGGTAGCATAATGTGCCCCAATCGTCCATAATTTTCCAACACTCCATTTAATGCCTACACCGACAGGAAAACATACCTGAGTTAAAGAATACAGAGGCTTATTCAATTCTGTTTGAAGTGGCTGCAAATGAATTTTTGATCCTTTATATGTAGTTGTAGGATCGAAATGGAAAATCCCTACCCCGGCAGAAATATAAGGTGTAAAGCGCTTACGTAAGCTTCCCGGTACAAATTTAAAGAAATTATATTCCAGGCTTCCGCTCACTTCAAATATAGGAGAAGAAAAATTTAAATTTCTGTACAAATGCTCTTCACCTACAGCATATTTATCATCTCCACCGATTTTGCCGAAGTTAACTTCGCCTCGGATAGCAAGCTTGGGATTAAATGTATAACGAGCCAAAGCGCCGATATTAAATTTAGTGTTTCTGATGGCTACAGGAGGTTGTGCCAAATCGCCCTGGTACTGCATAGCACCGAATGACACGCCTAATTCAAATTCCTGTGATTTTACCAATAAAGAACTTATCAGCAATGCGAATAGTAGTAATTTTGATTTCATTGTACAAATAGTTGTAAGGAAGAATACTCCATTTTAAGTCGCTAAATTAAATCATTTAAATCAAAAAAACAAAAAAATAAGAAATTAATTTGTTTTTTTGAGAATGATGTGTGCAATCCTTTACAATTAGTATACAGCCTATAGGATCTTTCCCCTGGTGTATTGATACATGAAGCCCAATCCTTATTACCTTTCATTAAAGAGTGCAATAACATCATCGTAGCCAAGCAAACATCATACCTTAATTTCTCGAATCATTACCCCAGGACAATTTATTACGTAAGGTATTTAGAAAATTATGATCATTGAATCGTAAAAGGATAAAACTATGGGAGGCACGCTTAACCGCCATTTCTATATTCGACTCAAAGGGAACCGAACGCGAATCGAGGCTGGCCAGAAAGGAGTTAACCCTTCCCTGCACCTCAAAGGAGATCACATCCCCATCGGAAACTACGATGGGCCTAACATTAAGGTTATGAGGCGCGATAGGGGTGATTACAAAATTTGCAGAATCGGGGAATATAATTGGGCCTCCGCAACTAAGGGAATAGCCGGTAGACCCGGTAGGTGTGCTTACAATAAGGCCATCAGCCCAATAAGTGTTCAAAAATTCACCATTTAAGAAAGTATTAATAGTGATCATGCTGGAACTTTCTTTCTTATGGATCACAAAATCATTCAAAGCCCAGATATCGTCTCCAAAGAGATCGGTATTTGATTTAAATTCAATGAGGGTACGACGTTCGAGCAAATAACGCTGGTGCATAATATTACTCGTTATCTCATCAAATTCATCAAAAGGCGCGTTCGCTAAAAAGCCTAGCCTCCCTGTATTTATTCCTAAAACCGGGATCTCTTTGTTTTTTAGCAAGGTGATGGTATCCAACAGCGTGCCATCACCCCCGACGGAGATGATAATATCCACCCCTTCACGTACCAGAGTTTCCCCGAAAATGCTATAATTTTCATTCTTTTTCAGCAATGGAACAATCTGGGCATATAATATTTTATGGATGATTACCTCTGCGTTCTTTTTCCGGAAAAGCGCTAGCAGCTTCACCAGCGAGGGTAGAATTTCAGCTTTCAGAATCCTGCTATAGATGGCTATTCTCATTAATTGTTTATTTAAGATCGAATATCCTTAATAATGATTCATAACGATCGGCATAAACATCATTATCCAGGTCCTTATTCATAAACACACCGGTCACCTGGTATCCGAACCGTTCATAGGCGCCGGTAATATCACGTATTTCCTGGAGCGTGACCTTAAGGGTGATTTTTATTGTTTTGGTTGCATTATCATAGTGGGTGAATAGAGCTACAACCCTGGTATTATGCATTTCGGCAATACGAATAACTTCGGAGGCGGCATAAAAAATAGAATCGCATTCTAAAAGGATAATGGCACCTGGTTCTTCCAGGGTGGTGAAATCGGGAATCCTGGAAATAAGAGCATTTCTGGTGATTAAACCAACGAACTCATTATTATTGTTAAAAGCGGGGAGGATGCCGATATTCAGCGTATTGAAAAAGGTAAGTAGCTGGCTCCAATGCAGGGAAGCCGTAATTTTAAAATCAAAGGGGGAGGCAAATTGGGCAGCGCTTTCAAGGGGATCCTCATTAATTATATCTGAGAATTTTAGCAATAAAAGCGCTTCCGATCCGGATAAAATAAATGATTCACTGAGCTTATTTTCAAGGAAATAGATAATCGCTTCCTCCACCAGGGCAGCGTTAAAAAGAGGGTGCAGATTTTTATCAATATATTCGCGGTCGATCATATTTATTTACACAACAAAGATACATAAGAAAGGCTAAATACCCGATGGAGGAGAAAAAGTTAATAGATTTAGATTCCCTGATCCGGTCGAAGAACCCCAGGTTGTACCAATGGTTGCCGGCATTTGTGATGCGATATCTAAAACGTATCGTACACCAGGATACCACCAACCAGTTTTTAGTTGATCATGAGAATGACAATGCTTTTGAATTTTGTAAAGGGGTTGTAAAATCCATAGATATTACTTTTGATGTGACGGGCCTGGAAAATGTGCCTAAAACCGGGGGCTGTATACTGGCCTGCAACCATCCTATGGGTGCGCTTGAGGCGATGTGCCTGGTTGCCGAACTTGAAAAAGTACGCACCGACCTGAAATTTATTGTCAATGATCTATTACTTAACCTGCATAACCTGAGGGAAATATTCGTGGGTGTAAATAAGCATGGAAAGGTAGCTACGGATTCTTTAAAAATCGTGAATGATTTATTTTCATCCAACCATTTGATCCTTGTTTTTCCCTCCGGCCTGGTATCACGCAAAAAAAATGGACGTATTGAAGACCCTGAATGGAAGAAAACGTTTATCACCCGTGCACGGAAATATAATAAGCCGATCATCCCTGTTTATATCAACGGGAGGAACAGTAATTTTTTTTATAACCTTTTTTCAGTCCGTACTTTTCTTGGAATAAAAGCCAATCTCGAAATGTTTTATCTCGTAGATGAAATGTACCGTCAGAAAGGCAAGCATATTTCAATTGTATTTGGCAAATTAGTTGAACCTATTACCTTTACCAAAATAAAAACGGATCACGAATGGGCTTCTGAAATAAAAAAGGAGGTTTATCATTTAAAAGAGTTTATAAAATAATTTCAGCTATTGGAACCAATTATACCCACTGTAGATAAAGACCTCATTGCCTCAGAGCTTAACCCAGCTTTGTTCATCAGGAGAACCAATAAAGGCCATAACGAGATATATATTGTTAACCATCATAATGCGCCAAATGTGATGCGGGAAATTGCCCGTTTACGTGAGGTCACCTTCAGGGCTGCAGGAGGCGGTACCGGGCATGAGATAGATATTGATCATTTTGATACGGATGAAATATGCTATGAACAGCTGATTGTATATTGCCCGGAAGAGCGTGAGATCATTGGGGGTTATCGTTATATTGAATGTGCCAAGGCGCTGGATAATGAAAATCATCTTGCTAAATTATCTACCGCCAATTATTTCAGCTTCTCGCAGCGGTTCATTGATGAATTCCTGCCTTTTACCATTGAATTGGGCAGGAGCTGGGTGCAGCCTAACTTTCAGCCGGCAGTGAACCCCAGGAAAGGGATCTTTGCCCTGGATAATATCTGGGACGGACTTGGTGCGATCGTGGTGAACCACCCGCATATCAAATATTTTTTTGGGAAGGTGACGATGTATTCTCATTATAATGCCAAGGCACGCGATCTGATCATTTATTTTTTGAATCATTATTTTAAGGACACAGAAAATCTACTGGAACCAATCAAAGGAATTAAATATAAAACAGATATAAGCGATTTGGAAGGCATCTTTGAGGAGATGGATTTTAATGACGGCTTTAAAGTGCTGAACCAAAGCGTACGTAACCTCGGGGAGAATATCCCACCCCTTGTTAATATCTATATGAACCTATCGTCCACCATGAAAATTTTCGGTACGGCGCTCAATCCGCATTTCGGTGATGTAGAGGAAACCGGTATCATGATTACGATTGGAGATATATACCCACACAAAAAGGAAAGGCATATCAATACGTATATGAGAAATTCTTAAATTCTTTTTGTGAAGAATAAAAAAAACTTTACTTTCGCACTCCGAAAATTAAGAATTAAGAGTTTAAAAATTGAATCAAGGGAGTTTAGCTCAGCTGGTTCAGAGCATCTGCCTTACAAGCAG
>JBBRJE010000115.1:0-8353 GCA_038219845.1 Bacteroidia bacterium | reverse complement strand
CATTCTTTCCACGAATTATGAATTAATGCCCGAAAACAAATTGAATGTGAAGTTGGGTCTAACTGTTCAACATAATATTTAAATTTTATCAAAGCAAAAATATTGTTTTTATTGAGATAATGAAATTTATAGATGGAAATTATTCGCAGCACCATACCTCCCTACGGGAGGTGTTTACCGGGATGGCACCGCTTTTCTACCCACCAGATGTTCCGAAGGAACATATTACGAGAGCAAAGATAATTTGAAAGGTTTACCAGCACCTCAAATTCCGAATAAACCACTTCTTGGTAAAAGCAATTATTGAAATTTGTATTTCATGAGATAATCAATTACCTTGCAAAAAAAATCACAACATGAAAAATATTGCATTAATTCTTTGGTTAGTAATTAGTATTTCAACCAGTAGTCCTGCTAATGCGCAAACCAAACAATCCATTGCTTACTATCCATTGAACGGGAATTTTAATGATGCCACTGGAAATGGACATAATGCTGTTGAAACAGGTTTAAGTTACGCAAACGATAGAAAAGGAGCTGCAAATAGTGCCTGTAACTTTAATGGTAATAATGCGTATTCAAAAACCGTCCCGAATCCTGATTTAAGTTTTGGTACCACAGATTCATTTACAGTGACATTTTGGATGAAAGTTTTTTCGGTCTCTAATTATTATTTAACAATGATGAGTAAATGTGAAATCTCCGACACAACGGGTTATACTATTGGTTTTGATAATTCGGGTAAAATAAGAGTCTTAACAAATCTCTTACATCCTGTAACATCATCACAAGCTATATCCTTAAACGATTGGCAATTTATTGCGGTTACCTATACCAATAGATTGATCAAAATATATATAAATGGAATCTTAAATGCAGCCGGAAGCGTTCCAACTCTGACTAAAAACAATCACGGTTTGATATTTGGAAGAATGTGTTATTCTGTATCCAATAACTCAGATTATAATGGCTTGCTCGACGAAGTTAAGATTTTTAATGTTCTTTTAACAGATGCTGAAATCGGGAATATTTTTTCAACAGGTTTAAAAAACAATAATCAAAGGGAAACACAATTAAAGATTTATCCCTCCTTGGTGACAAAGGATCAAAAGGTTAAAATTGAATCTAAAGATATTACCAATCTGGCTATTGATTTGTGTAATGCGGAAGGGGAATGTATTGCAGAAGAAATAGGTGTTTCGGAGATTGAAACTCAAAATTTAATGAATGGAATTTATTACTTACGTGTTACCTATTTTAAATTTGGAAGGGCTTATATTGAAACTTCGAAGTTTATTGTTAACCGATAAGTCTATGCAATTTTGATATCATTTCCGTATCAAAAAAGTTCCGCGCTCAATTAATACTAAACGAAATCTATTTTTTCGATTCCCCTTGAAAGCCTTTTAATATGAATACCGGGCTAAGAAGAAAAATTTTCAGGATTTTATAATAATAATGCGGATTATATTTATTTAATGAAAATGTATTTCTGAGAAGGCGAAAAAGCATCTTATATTTGTTTCTTGAAACAAACCGCCTTCCAAGTGTATATATTGTACGTGATCTGTCTTTAAGTTCTATATGGCATTTTTTCTTTGCACTAATATGGTCGTCTACAAAATCAATAACAATTCTGGCCAATGTTAGCGTTTCTACGAATTTAATTTCTGTTATAAGTGTAGAATCCAAGTGGTTATATTTATAATCCCTGCACATGGAATTGAAATAAAAGGTGGTATTATCCAACAGCTGTAGGATAGGCAAAGGCTTACACCAGGAACTCGAATTAAGCCAGGAAATACCGCTGGAACAACCGATAAAATGGGTACAATGGTTAATGAGCTCTGCATTTTCCCGAATAGTTAATACGCTCGCGTCAAAAATATGTTTATTCCCGGAATGAATTTTCTCCCCTGAGGTGAGGATGAAACAGGTATCGGATAATGTGGCTAAAGATAGTTCGGCAATAATTCCGCCAATTTTGGGGTTGAGAGGAACCTGGCCCGAAATGGGTGCGCATTCAAATAATACAATATTCTTATAGCTTAGAATATTATTGTTCCTTACAAAATCAACGGCATTTTTTATTTCATCAGGAGTTAAACGTATCACCGGCATATAACTTACCGTTATGGGATTTGGGTAGTTTTCCAATATCGTACCCCTGATGGTTCCATTATAATTCGCCTCATTATCGGCAATGATTTGGGTAGAAAAAAACATGTCGTATTCTCCACTCTTTTGCTTTTCTTGGACTAAATTATGGGTATCGTGCCATATTTTCCAGGCGTCTTTGTTTTTTATATCAATAGCAATAACCGAATCGATATCCGGGTTATTTTCAAGAATGCTTTTGCAGGTATTGCCAATATACCAGCTTAGTGTAGAATTCGGATAATCAGTTTTTATTTGCCGTGCCACCACCGTTGCAAACAGGCAGTCGCCATTGGAATATAATTGCAATAATGCAATTTTTAGTGGCGATAAATCAATAGGCATGCACTATTTTTTTTCTATAAAAGTTTTGAATGATGTATCAATCTCATCCATGCATTTATTCCTTTCCAGGTTTAAGATTGCCAGTTTCTTTACTACGATATCTTTTTCCTCCGGCGGCACAGTTTCAAATTCGTATACTTTTTCCTGCTCGTGCCATAGCAAACAATTCACCTCGGCTAATTTAGCAAATACATGGCCAATGGTCCCTTTAATATCCTGGATATCGTTACCCTGTTGTTTAAAAACTTTGTTTGATTTAAAGGTAAGTCTGTCTAAGGGGATCAGGCCATGAATGGCCTCGCTAACAAAGCTGTCAATTTCTAATTGAAGATTTTTTTCCTGGCCTTCCAGGCTTTTAAGCCTATCGGTGTCGGTGGTATGATATTGTTTTAATTTTACAATTGTGATCTTGTCACAGAGGGATCCTAATGTTTCAGCCATCTTATTTGTCTTGATTGTTTAACATAAGCATTGCCAATTGCTCAAAATTTATTTTTGGCGTGTATCCTAAGGAAAAAAGCAAAGCAGGATCAGATACAAGGATATCATACTCTGCGATAAAATCCGGCTTCAAAATTACAAACTCTTTCCAGCTTTTCTGGATCTGATTAAAACAGAATTCCAGCCAGTCTTCGATGCTATGTGTGATGCCGCAGCCGATCACGGCTTCAAAAATATTTTCTTGCCGTATTAAGGTATAAATAGCCTGTGCAAAATCACCCGCGAAATTCCATTCCTTCTGCACGGATATATTTCCCAAAGCTATTTTTTCCGTGCTGCCGCTTTTAATCCGGCTTACCGCATCGGTGACCATACGGCTGATATGCCGGGGAGTGCGCAAAGGACTTTCATGATTGAAAAAATATCCGATATACACTTTAAGTCCCTTCGTTCGGTAGTAACGTGCTGCATAAACCGATTGAATACGCGCCACCGAATAGGGGCTTGATGCCTCAAAAGGGGTGGCTTCGTTGATGGGTATGCCGCTATTTCTAAACTGCATGGCGCTGCCCGATAAAAAAACCTTGCATTGCGGGCGATGCCTGTAAACACTTTCTAAAATATTTAAGGAGCCGGTGGAAACGGTTTCATGGTTCTCAAAAAGAACGTCATGACGCGTGGTGGAATTCGCTGCCAGGTGAAAGATCATGTCGGGCTGCGTTGCTTTAATAAGCGCTTCCACAAAATTAAGATCTTTAACATCCCCTATGGTCCACTCCCCGGCGGATCGTGAGATGCCTATAACTTCACAAGCATTGCGTAACAGGAGCTCTCTTAAATAAAAACCATCCTGCCCGTTAATGCCAAAAATTACCGCTTTCATTGATAGGTGGGGAAATATTTTTTATCAGCAAATAAGGTATTGATATGCGTGTCGGCATATACGATATAATCTTTCGTCTTCATAAAAGAAATAATATCATCCATCTTTTCTTCCTTATTGTCGAGGGAGAAAGTGACTGTTTCAACGCATAATATATCCGGACGGTACCGGGTAAAATCCAGGGTCTTTAAAATATCAAAATCAACGCCTTCCACATCGATAGAAATAAAATTGGGTGCTCCGGTAAAGTTATCCTGTATCAATGTATTGATATTTATCAATGGAATATTGATGACTTCTTTTATTTTATAGCGGCTTACCTTTTGGCGGTGTTCGGCCTCTTCTTTTGATAAGGTATTGTGTGCGGGCTCTTCAAATACATAAAAATCGGCCGTGGTTCTTGCATCAAAGGTAACTCCTGCATTAATACAGGTATCCCTTGCCCTGTTCGCCTTTATCTCCGGGAACAAGGAAGGGTCGGCTTCAATACATACCCCTTTGCTTCCGCGCTTATAAAACAGGAAAGTATTATTTCCGTAAATCGGGTTATTCGTTCCGATATCAAGATAGCTGGGGTTTTTAATGCCCTGCGTGGTAAAAAAATACCAGGCAATCACGTCTTCGCCGGCCTGCGAATAGGTGTTCATAAAACGCCATCGTGGAATTATTTTTAAAATAAGGTCTCGTATAAAATTGAACACCGCGTTATTTCTTTAAAATCGTTACTTCCGGTAAAGGGAATATAAACCCGACACCTTTGGCAATGGTGTCTTTCTCCCTTTCAATAAATTCTTCTTTGAAATGCCATGGAAGGACAAGGTAATAATCGGGGTTCATGGCCCGGCTGTCGGCTTCGCTGATAATAGGAATATCTGTACCTAAGGTTCGCGCCCCGTATTTATCTGGATTTCTTTCTGCCGCATAGTCGATGAGCTTATAGTCGATGCCGCAGAATTGCAGTATGGTATTGCCTTTGGTGGAGGCGCCGTAAATATGTATCCGTTTCCCTTCCCGTTTTAATTTTCCCAATACAGCAACCAGTTCGTCGCGGTGCTTATTGATGCTGTCCTGGAAATTTTTATAAGGCTTATCCGTATCCAGTTCTAAATCAAATTCTTTCTGTCTGTAAATTTTCAGGTTCTCCTGGTATTCATCGTTCTTAAATTTAAAATTGCCTTCATTCGTGGCATAGCATCGAATGCTGCCGCCGTTAATATCGTTATGCTCGATATTAAATATTTTCATGCCGGCTCTTTGCAGGATATTTTCCAGCACCGCCAGACTATAATATTCGATATGCTCGTGGCAGATGGTGTCGTAGGAATTCATCTCGAGCATGGTAGGCATATAGCTCATCTCAAATATCCATACCCCGTCTTTTGCGAGTATGTTTTTTATACCCTTACAAAAACCTACAGGATCTTCCAGGTCATAAAACATGGCGATGGAGGTGATAGCATCCAGCTTATGATCCCCGAGCTTTTCAATTAATTCTGAAGAAGGGAATATATCCTGGATCACGGTAATTTCTTCCCCTATTTCCTGGGCTACATCGCTCGGGTCGATACCGTATTTAATATAGGTTTTGGGATAATAGTTTAACAGTGTTCCATCATTACAACCAATATCCAGTACCCGTGGTTTCTTATCATCAATAAGCTCAGTTACCTTCGCGGCAATACCTTTCAGATGATTTCTCATGGTATTATTGGTTCCTGAACGGTACCAATAAGCGGAGTACAAGATGGAGGGTGGAACGGTATGTTCCATCTGCAGCAAGCCACAGGCATTCTCATCTTTCATCGGATTGCATCGCAATAGCGTACAAGGAATTTTCCGCATGGGTGGAATTTCCTTACCTTCTTTATAAAAAGAGCCTTGCAGGTGTTGTTCTCCCAGGTCTATCACGGGCGTCAATGATGGTGAACCACATACCCTGCAGGTAGTTCTATGGATTAAATGCATTTATAATTGCTTTATTAAAAGGTGCTAAATTAAAATTAGTTAGGCAATTAAACAAGGCTGGTTAGTCGTAGGTGGTAAGTCGTAAGTTGTAAGGGAATACAAGGGGGCAAGGGAGATAAGGGTTGGATGAATTTGGGATTGGCTAAGGTCGGATAAGGCTGCGCCCTATCCATGCAGAGATCGTCCTTACAGGGTTTGGAGCATAATGGTGGCATGAGGCGGCGATCATGCATCAGCGCTCTATTTGGAGGTAGAGATGTGATCTTTAGGAGGGGTGTGATAGCGATAAATACAATTATAATAGGCATAGCTATAATTAAACAGGCAGCTTACGCCGGCGGTGATTAAAGTAGCCCAGATGGCACCCCAGCAGGAATAAGCAGGGATAAGCAATAAGCATAATTGCCAATTTATTGTTAAAGAAATAATAGAGGTGAAAATCTGGATATATGTTCTTTTGAAATAAATAAAATAATTCGCCATAATAGTGCTGAAGGCGATAATGATCTGGGTTACCAGCATTAGCGGCATGAAGGAAATAGATTCTTTGTATTTTAGATTTATTATTTTAAAATAATCCACAAACCAGGCAAATGCAAACATCCCAATGGAGATAATGGTGAGCAGGAGCATTACTTTTTTTGTAACACGCATGGTATGAAGAAAGCTTTTCCTTGTATCTTTTTCCTCTAAGAAGTTTGGCCAGAAAGCGTTGAGGAAGGCCTGTAAGAAAATCCAGAGATTCCCTGTGAGCACCAACGAATACGTATAAACACCCAGGGTGGCAGCATTGGTAAAATCAAGTAAGATTTTACGATCTGTTAAGCCATAAATGGAACCTATAATTCCTGTAGCCATGCAGGGGAGGCCAATGAGCAAACATTTCCTGATAAGCTTAAAATCCACTTCCGGCCGTATTAAACGGATATAGTAAAGGAAAAAGGGAAGGGTGATAAATGCATCAACGATCATGCTGTATTTAAGCCTGACATAAGCTTTGTCGAGGTCCATCTGGTAAAGTGCAAAAATGGTCAGGCCATTGGTAATTATTATCTTACTTGCATTATAAATCTGGAAAATCCTGATTTTGCGTTTGCTCAGAACAAAATAATTGTTCATCATGAACACAAAGACCTGTGTGGTAATGCCCACCCAGATCCATAATCGAAAACGGGGCAGGTTAAAATTTTTGATGTCTTTCCCGATCAAAAAATTCAATAGGTTAAAGTCTACCAGCGTATAGTAAAAAATTAAATAGGCAATAATCAGGAAAAGGAATAAAATTAAATTTACATTGAAAATTAATTTACCAATATTGTCTTTAAATTCATTAAAAAAGGTCGTCTGGGCTACAAAAAGGCCAAAGTTCATGAACAGGGCGAGGGAACCCACCAGGTTGATTACCATGCCGTAAATTCCATATTCTTCCAGGCTCATCAGCCGCAGGTAGACATACATCAAAGCTAAGCCGCTGGCTTTAATGAGCACATCCACACTCAGCAAATTCAGGAACCGATTACTCAGCTCATTGGCCATAAAGGCTTTGTAGTAATCTTTCGCTAAATCAATTAATTTCATGAAATCCGTAGAAATTTATCTGCACTTACGCTCCAGGCATTATAAGTCCTGGTGTTAAGGCTTCGAAAATTTATTTTATTCAGCGAATATATTATATGTTCTTAAACCCGTGGCAAAAAATATTATGTGAATTCTGTAGGAAGGGCAGGAAGGTTATGGTGTTGTTGCGAACCCTAATATTGTTTATAAACCCCGGGTGTTCTATTGATTTATGAAAAATTATTTTCCATATTAAAAAAATACTATATTCGTCAGCTAATCCTAATTACAAGGTCATGAAACATCTTATCTTTTTATTTATTGCTACGGCTTCTTTTTTCTCCACCTTCTCACAAAACAAGTTCCAGATCAGCTACTCCCAGACTAGCAATGATTTCAATAATCTTAATGCCATCAAACGTGTAGCCGATGGTTTTATCATGGTGGGATCCAGCGGCTCTACCAGCTCTAACCTGAACGACCTGATCGTCATGAAAACAGATTTTAATATGAGTGCATTGTGGTCTAAGAAAATTGGCACCACAGGCTTTGATGAGAAAATAGAGTACCTGAGCAAATGCGTTGTTTTTGAAACCGATGGGATTGTAATTCTTGGAAATACCACGCAAACCGGCACACGCGATTTTTTATTAACCAAGGTAGATTATAGCGGCAGTATATTATGGTCGAAAAGCTACGGCTTTCCTATTTCGGGCTCTAATTATAATGATAATGCCTCTGCGCTTTGCAAAACCTCAAACGGGTATTATTTATGTGGTTATTTGAACACGGCAACTACAGGCTACTGATTGGTTGTAAAAGTTGATAATAGTGGCGTAGCACAATGGACTAAATCCTATATTCCTAAGAATGGCGAATCATCCAACTTGTGGACAGGCTTGAACCTATCATCCAATGATCTCGTTGTAGGCGGCGCTTATGGCAATGGCGCGCAGGATGCCTACCTGATGAAAATCTCCTCATCAGGCAGCCTTCTATGGCAGA